>NZ_JBEXSY010000007.1:0-145312 GCF_040613895.1 Nocardiopsis sp. NPDC006198
CGAGCCGGTTTTCCCCCGCACCCCGCGGCCCCGGGGGGGCGGGCCGGGCGCCCCGGACACGGACGGCGCCCCACCGCGGCGCCGCTTTCCCCTCCCCGCCCCCGAGAGCCCGGCCCCGGGGCCGCGGTCGGCCCCGCACCGCGCGTACCCGACTTTCGTCAGATGACGGGACCGGCGCCGGACGTTACCTTCCGAGATATGAGAACCTCCCCGGCAGCGATCCCGCCCGGACACGCCGCCCTGGCGTGCTCGGTCCTCGTGGCTCTGCCGGCTCTTGTGTGGCCCCTCCTCTTTCTCCTCGTCCCGCTGCCCGCCCTGCTCACCGGGCGCCTGTCCTCGGATCCGCGCCCTGCTGTCGCCGTGTACGCGACCGGCGCGGCGGGAGGCGCCGGATGGCTGCTGTTGTCCGGTCAGCCCTTGGGACTGTGGATCACCGGGAGCGTCCTGGTGCTGTTCGCCGTGCCCCTCCCCTGGTTGGTGGGCCTGTACCTGCGCAACGCCGCAGCCCTGGAGGAGGCGGGGTGGGATCGGGCGCGGTTCCTGGAGAGCGAGGCGAGACTCGTCGCCGAACGGGTCCGCATGCGCGAGCGCTCCCGCATCGCCGGCGACCTCCACGACGCCGTGGGCCACGAGCTCAGCCTGCTGTCGCTGCGCGCCGGCGCCCTGGAGATGGCGGAGGACCTGTCCGAGCGGCGGCGTTCCGAGGCCGCCGAGCTGCGCGAGGCGGCGGCACGTGCGGCCGACCGGCTGGCGGAAGCGCTCGGTGTGCTGAGAGTCGATGGCGAGACCGCGCCTCTGGGTCCGGCGGACGACACCCTCACCGCCCTGGTGGAACGCTCCAGGGCGTCCGGGATGGAGGTGGTTCTGAGCCAGGAGGGCGACACGCGTGCGCTGCCCGTGCTCGTGGACCGGGCCGTGTACCGGGTGGTCCAGGAGTCCCTGACCAACGCCGCCCGGCACGCTCCGGGCGCGGCCGTGCGGGTCACTGTCGAGACGGGGGCCGACGAGGTCGTGGTCCGGGTCCTCGGATCCGCGCCCGGGAAGGGATACCCGCGAGCCCACGGGGTGAGTGGCGGAACCGGGCTCGAGAGTCTTCGCGAACGTGTCAGGCTGGTCGGCGGGACGTTCGGTGCGGGGCCCGAGGGACCGGGCTGGGCCGTGTCGGCGCGTATGCCCGTACGGGGGCGGCCGCACCCCGGGGGCGCGGCGGCACGGGACGAGCACGCGGAACCGTCGAGCCTGAGCACCCACCGCCTTGCCCGCCGCCGTACCGGGTGGGCGATAGGCCTGATCGTGGGCCTCGCCATGACAGCGGCTCTCCTGGGATACGGGCTGGCCCTCGCCCTCAACGCGCACCAGGCCGCGACCGCCACACTGGAACCCGAGGTCTTCGAGCAGTTGCGCCCGGGCCAGGACCGGGCCGAGGTGGAGGCCGTCCTGCCCGAGAACCGGCTGGACGCGGCCTCCACAGGCGGGGAGGAGAACGGGATGCGGCCGGGACTGGAGTGCTCCCTCTACCGGTCGAGCCCGCAGATCTTCGACGGTGACCACGATCGGTACCGGCTGTGCTTCGACGCCGAAACCCTGGTGTCGGCCGAGGTGGTGACGTGGTGAGGAGGGTGACGCCGGCCATGGTGCGAGTGCTGCTGGTGGACGACGAGGCGATGATCCGCGCCGGTGTGCGTTCGATCCTCGCCAACGACCCGGGGATCGAGGTGGTGGCGGAGGCCGCCGACGGCCGGGAGGGCGTCGAGATGGCACGTGCGTACCGCCCCGACGTCGCCCTGGTCGACATCCGCATGCCGGTGATGGACGGGCTGGACGCGGCGGCCGAGATGCGGCGCGTCGCACCGGGAACGGGCGTGGTCATCCTGACCACCTTCGGCGAGGAGGAGTACGTGGTCCGGGCCCTCGCCGGAGGCGCCGACGGGTTCCTCCTCAAGACGGGCGACCCCCGTGAGCTGATCCTGGGGGTCAGGGCCGTGGCCGAGGGCGGCGCGTTCCTCTCCCCGCGGGTGGCACGGCGGGTCCTGGACGAGCTGGACCGCGGCCGGGCCGCGGAGCGCCTCGCGGCCGGCGGGCGGGTGAGCGGCCTGACCCGACGCGAGCGCGAGGTCCTGGCCCTGCTCGGCGCGGGGCTGTCCAACCTGGAGATCGGTCGCAGGCTCTTCCTCGTGGAGGGCACGGTGAAGGGCCACGTCAGCACGATCCTCAAGCGCCTGGGGGTCCGCAACCGCGTGGAGGCGGCGGTACTGGCGCACGAGGCGGGCCTGGTCGACCACGCCGGGAACGCCCCCGGGCCCCTTCCGGACGGCGGCTGAGGGGCCCGCCGGGGTCCGCCCCGCGGGGCGGACCCCGGCGCCGGTCAGTCGGCGCCCAGCCCCTCGGCCGGGGCTATCCGCGCCGCCCGCCGGGAGGGGAGCACGGTGGCCGCCGCCGCGATGACCAGGGCGGACACGAGGACGAGTGCCAGCTCCGCCCAGGGAACAGCGACGACGAGGGGTGCGGTCCCCCCGACGACCGCGTTCACCCCGACCAACCCGTAGGGAATGCCGATCACGAGCCCCAGCAGTGCGCCCAGGACGGCGATGACCGCAGCCTCCACCGCGAGTGTGCTCCTCAGCCCCCCTCTGGTCAGTCCCAGCGCCCGCAACAGGGCCAGTTCCCGCGTCCTCTCCAGGACGGACAGGCTCAGGGTGTTCGCCACTCCGAGGCTGGAGATGACCACCGTGACCAGGAGCATCGCCAGCGACAGGTTGACGAGGACGTCGAGGACGTCGGTGAGGCCGGTCCGTTCAGCGAGGGCTCCGCTCAGCGTGATCGCGGGGTCCGCCCCGGCCACCCGGCTCATCTGCTCGGCGAGGGCGTCGTAGTCGGCCCCGGCGGCGGCCGTGCCCCAGACCATGCCCCGCTCGTCACCCGGGGCGACCGCGTCCAGGGCCTCCTCCCGCACCACGGGGCTCGCGGCCCCGGAGGAGGTGGCGAGCTCGGACGCGTACAGCGTGAAGCGGTGCGCCTCGCCGTCGACGGACAGGTCGACGGTCTCCCCCTGCGCGGCGCCGAGCGCGTTCAGCTGGTCCTCGGACACCAGCATGGCCGGGGCTCCGGTGCCGTCCGAGGCCAGGTCCTCGGCCCCGACGGCCCGCGCCAGCTCGGGGGAGACCCCCACCAGGGTGGTCTCGCCCAGACCCTCGACGGTCACCTGTTCGGTGCGCGGCGTCTCCACCAGCACCAGGTCGCCGATGTCGCGGACCATGTCCACGGTCGCCGCGGGCACCGAGCCGGTGTCCGCCCGCGCGCTCACGTCCACGGGGAACCGGTCGTCCAGATCACCGTCGATGGTGGCCCGCCCTGTGCTCGCGGCCGTGGCCAGGGCCGCGATCAGCCCGAGCCCGAGCACCAGGGTGAGGGTGGCCGTGGCCGCCCTGCCCGTGTTGCGCCGGAGGTTGGCCCCCGCCAGCTCGGCGATACCTCCCCGAAGACGCAGCAGGCGGTCGGCCCCTCCGACGAGACGGGAGATCGCGTAGCGCAGGGCCATGAGCAGGCCGACGGCGCCCACGGAACCGCCTGCGATGGACACGGGCAGGTTCTCGGCGAGCATGCCGAACACCATCACCGCCGCACCGGTGACGGCCGCGGCGAGCCCCACCGCGTGGACGGGCCGGAAGCGGACCCCGTTCTGGAGCGGAGCCGAACGCAGTGCCTCGACCGGTGCGGTCCCGGCGGCCTTGCGGGCGGGGAACCACGCGGCGCACACGGTGGTGGCCACACCCGTCAGGAACGCCCCGGCCAGGGCCGGAACACCGACGTGCAGGCCGCCCCCGGTCAGTTCCATCAGCGAAGCGCCCGCGTACCCCGCGCCCACGCCCGCGGCCACACCGATCGCCGAACCGATGGAACCGATGATCAGCGCCTCGGCGAGAACCAGGTTGCGCACCTGGGACCTCTCCGCGCCCACCAGCCTGAGGAGCGCGGTGTCGCGGCGCCGCTGGGAGAGCAGGATGGTGAACGTGTTGGCGATGACCAGGGCGGCCGCGAGCAGGGCGATGAGGGCGAACACGAGCAGGATGAGTTCCAGCTGCTGGGCGCCGCCCGCGAACCGGTCCGCCGCCAGCCGGGACTGTTCCTCCGCCGTCATCGGGTGGAGATCGTCGGGCAGGTCGGCTCCCATGCTCTCGACCACCGCCTCCGGAGAAGTCCCGTCGGCGATGTCGGCCGTGACGCTCAGCGGGCTCTCCCCGGCGAAGAAGCCCTCCGACGTGTAGAACTGGTACTGGACCCCGGTCAGCGGCCGGAATCCGATGTCGGCCGCGCCGACGACGGTCATGTCGGTCGTTTCCCCGTCGCCTCCGAGGAGGCTCACGGTGTCGCCCACCGCGAGCCCCGCGGAGTCGAGGGTCGGTGCGTCGGCCACCATCTCGGCGGCGTTCGCGGGCCACTCCCCCTCCGCCAGCTCGAACCACCGGAGTTCGTCCCGGTCGGAGATGCTGTAGAGGTTGGCGGTGGCGCGGATCTCGTCCGTGACGAGCTGGACGGTGCCCGCGTGGAGGGGGGCCGTGGCCGTGACGTCGGGGTGCTCGGCCACCTGCTCGGGCCATCCGGCACCGGGATCGGCCGCCTCCGGATCGCGGTCCACGATCACGTCGGCAGCCGACAGCGGGGCCGCGGCGACGATGCGCAGGCCGGCGGACGAGGTCGCGGCGAACACGGCGGTGGCCGCCAGGAACAGCGTGCCGAGCACGATCGCCGACAGGACCGAGGCGAGCCGGGCGGGGTGGGCGGCGATCTGCGCCCAGGCGTAGCCGGGCATCAGCCCTCCGCCCGGGCCATGGCGGCCAGTACCTCGGTGGTGGTCGGTCGTTCGATGGTGCCGTGGAGGGCACCGTCGGACAGCAGCAGCACCCGGTCGGCGTAGGTGGCGGCGACCGGGTCGTGGGTGACCATGACGATCGTCTGTCCGAGCCGGGTGCCCGCCTCGCGCAGCCGGCCGAGGAGTTCGTGGCCGGTGGAGACGTCGAGGGCGCCGGTCGGCTCGTCCGCGAAGACCACCGCGGGCTCGGTCAGCAGGGCTCGGGCGATCGCGACGCGCTGCTGCTGGCCTCCCGACATCTCGGAGGGGCGGTGCCCGAGCCGGTCCCGGATGCGCAGGGAGCCCACGATCTCGTCGAAGAACGCCCGGTCCGGGGTGCGGCCGGAGAGCTTGAGCGGGAGCAGGATGTTCTGCTCCGCCGTCAGGGCCGGCAGCAGGTTGAACGCCTGGAAGACGAAACCGATGCGCTCGCGCCGGAGCCGGGTCAGCCGCCGGTCGTCGAGGCCGGCGAGGTCCGTCCCCTCGACCAGCACCCTCCCCGAGGTGGGCGTGTCCAACCCGGCCAGCAGGTTCATGAGGGTGGATTTTCCGGAGCCGGAGGGCCCCATGACGGCGACGAACTCGCCTCGGGAGAAACCGAGGCTCACCCCGGCCACCGCGGTCACCGCCGTCTCGCCCCCGCCGAACCTCTTGACGAGGTCGACCGCTTCGAGAGCGGTGTCGTCCACTGTGATGGTCTGCCTGTTCATGGCGCCTTCCCTCGTCGGACCTTCGGGGTCCCACGCTAGGAAGGCGCGGTGTCGCGCCGACAGTGCCGACCGACGGGGGCCGCCCCCGACGATCGTCGGGGGCGGGCGGGGGCCGGGGCGGGCCGGCCCCCTCAGAAGCGGCTGCCGGGCCTGGCCACGCTCACCTCTCCGGTGAAACCGCGGGCCGCGTGCCTCCTGCCCTCCTCCCACATGCCGGGGTCGGCGAAGTGGGTGAGGACCAGGTGCCCGGCTCCGGCCTCGGCGGCCAGCTCCCCGGCCATCGCGGCGGTGAGGTGGCCATGACCGTTCAGTGCCTGGTCGTCGGCCTCCAGGTAGGTCGCCTCGCACACGAACAGGTCGGCGCCCCCGGCCGCGCGCACGACGGCCTCGCAGTACCCCGTGTCGGAGGAGAAGGAGACCACCCTGCCGTCGGGGTCCTCGAAGCGGAGCGCGGCCGAGGGGACGCTGTGGTGGGCCCGGAAGGAGCGGAAGGACGTCCCGGCCGCCTCGTAGCGGGTCGTCCCGTCCATGGCCATCTCCCGGGGCTCGAAGGACTGGGCGATCGGGCTGTTCATCGTGGGCAGCGTCGGGATGCCGAAGACCGCGTCGAAGGCGGCCAGGCGCGGGGCCTCCCCCGCCGGGTAGTACAGGGGGATGCGCGGCAGGACCTCGGGGAAGGTCCACCGGTAGGCCCAGGCCATGAGGTCCAGGCTGTGGTCGGCGTGCAGGTGCGTCACCACGATCCCGCGCAACCGGTCGAGCCCGTAGCGCGAGCAGTAGGCCAGCAGGGACCCCGGCCCGGCGTCGACCAGCAGGACGCCGTCGCCGGTGTGCAGCAGGTAGCAGGAGGCGGGGCCCTCCGCCGTGGGCGCCGTGGCGTTGGATCCGAGGATTTCGAGTTCGAGCACGGTTGCTCCTTCGTACGGTGGCCTGGCGGTCTCAGGGGGCGGGGACGAGCAGGGTGGCGCGGCCGGGGACGACCGCCAGCGACACGGAGCGGCCGATCCGGGCGTCGGGCGGGACCCGGACCCCGAACACGTGGCCGTGCGCGTCGACCGTGAGGCGGACGGCGTCGCCGACGAACTCGGCGTGCACCACTCGCGCGGTCACCGCGGCCCCGTCGTCGCGGTCGGTGACGGTGAGGCTGTCGTCGCGCAGGAGGAGGCGTGTGCGGCCGTGGCCGGTCGGTCCCGTCCCCAGGTCCTCCGCCGGGATCCTCCACCGCCCGTCGAGCACCGCGGCACCGTCCGGGGAGCGCTCCGCCTCCAGCAGGACCGCGCCGGCCAGGAAGTCCGCGACGAAGGCGTCGGCGGGGTCCTCCCAGAGTTCTCGGGGGGTCCCGAACTGCACCAGGGTCCCCTCGCGCATCAGGGCGATCCGCGTCCCCAGGGAGAGGGCCTCGCGCTGGTCGTGCGTGACGATCAGCGTGGCGCACCCCGAGGAGGAGAGCATGGCGGACAGCTCCCTGCGCAGGCCGCCCCGCAGCTGGGGGTCCAGGGCCGCCAGGGGCTCGTCCAGGAGGAGGACGTCCGGTTCGACGGCCAGGGCCCGGGCCAGCGCCACGCGCTGGCGCTGGCCGCCGGACAGCTGGCCGGGCCGGCGTCCCGCCAGCTCGGTGAGCCGGGTCAGCTCCAGCATCTCGGCGACCCGTCGGCGCCTGCGGTCCGCCGGGAGCCGTCGGGCGCGCAGGCCGTAGGCGATGTTGCCCGCCACGCTCATGTGCGGGAACACCGCGTAGTCCTGCGGGACCAGGCCCACGCCCCGGCGGGCCGGGTCCAGGTGCGTGATGTCGCGCCCGCCCAGGCCGATGGCTCCCCCCGCGACCGGGGTGAGCCCCGCCACCGCGCGCAGGGTGCTGCTCTTGCCGCAGCCGGAGGGGCCGACGACGGCCACGGTCTCGTCGGGCCGCACCTGCACGGACACCCCGCGCACGGCCTCGGTGTCGCCGTAGCGGATGGTCAGGTCGGACACGGTGAGACCGGGCGCCCCGGTCTCGGGTTCACGGGGATCGGTCACGGAGTGCTCCTCAGGGCGCGCCGCCGGGCCAGCACGATGGCCGTCAGCACCGGGGCGACGAAGGCGATGAAGATGATCGACTGCGCGGACGCGGGTTCGAGCCTCTGTGTGGAGTAGGAGTCGAACAGGGCGAACGGCACGGTGGGCGTGGCGGGCGGGTTGACGAAGAAGGAGATGTTGAACTCGCCGAAGGAGAGGGCGAACACCATCGTCACCGCCTGGGTGAGGGCGGTGAGGCAGCCGGGAACGGTGACCGTGGCCAGGACCCTGGCCGAACCGGCCCCCAGGCTGCGCGCCACCCCTTCGTGGAGGCGCAGTTCCTCGTCCGCCAGCGCGGGGACCAGGGCGGCCAGGGTGAAGGGCAGCGTGAACACCACGTGTCCCATGACCAGCAGCAGCCCGCTGGGGCGCAGTGCCGCGTAGGCGCTCACCAGGGCGACGCTCAGCGCGATGCCCGGCACGGCCAGGGGGACGTTGACGAGGTATCCCGTCAGCCGGGTCAGCGGCGAGGGGTGGCGGGCCACCCACCAGGCCAGGGGTCCGGCGAGGACGAGGTTGACCGCCACCACCAGCGCCGCCACGGCGAGGCTGCGGACGATGACGGGGGCGAGCGGGGGCCAGGCGTGGGCGAACCAGTCGAGCGTGAACCCTCCGCCCCAGGGCCCCTGCGAGAAGTCGACGCTGGTGGCGACCACCAGGGTCGCCAGGATCGGGATGAGGACGAAGGCGCAGACGGCCCGGGTGACGGCGCGGTTCACGAGGCCACCGCCCGACCGACCAGGCGTCCCAGGCCGCGTCCGAGGACCAGCGCCGCGACGGCCATGGCCGCCAGCAGCACCGCCAGGGTGGAGGAGGCGGCCAGACGGTAGCCGGTGGTCAGTGCGTTGGCCACGTCGAGCGGGAGCAGGCGGATGCCCTCGGAGAGCGTGGCGACCGTGCCGTACCCGCCCAGGGCGATCGCCGCCGCGGTGCCCCCGGTCTCGATGAGCGCGGGAAGCAGCAGGGGCAGGGTGACCGTGGCCAGTACACGCGCCTTGGAGGCGCCCAGGGTGCGGGCGCTCTCGGTGAGCGAGTGCGGCAGCCCTGCCGCGGCGGCGCGCAGCGGCCCCAGGACGCGGGGCAGCGAGAAGTAGACGTAGGCGACTAGGAGGCCGGGCAGGGTGTAGGCCAGGCCGGCGAACCCCTCCCACAGCGGTGCGAGCAGCCCGGTCCTGCCGTTGAGCACGATCGCGAAGAACCCGATGATGATGCCGGGGAGGGCGATCGGCAGGGTGAGCAGGGCGTCGGTGGAGGCGCCTCCCCTCCAGGCGCGGTCCTGCCGTGCCTGGTGCAGCACGACGGGGACGGCGATCACGAGCGTGGCCAGGACGGCCACCCCGGCGACCAGCGCCGACGCGGCCAGGGACTCGCGGACGGACGCCGAGGCCAGGGCGTCGGCGTAGTGCTCCAGGGTGGGTCCCCCGTCGGCCGGGGCGCTGCCCAGGCCGAGGGAGTTGCCCACCAGCACCGCGACCGGGTAGGCGCTGAACAGGCCGATGACCGCGAGGGCCGGGAGCGCGGCGGTCCACGGGGGCGGCGTGCGCAGGCGCACGCGCGCGGTGCCGGGGGCCACTAGAAGCCGACCTCGCTCTGGTACATGTCGATGAACTCCTGCTGCCGCTCGCCCTGTTCGAGGTAGTCGATGGTGATCGCGCGCTCGTAGTCGGCCTCGGGCAGGACCTTGTCCGCGAGCTCCTCCGGCATCCCGCCGACCACCGGGCGCATGTACCCGTCCGCGAAGAGGCCCTGGCCCCGCTCGGAGAAGTAGAAGTCCAGGAGCTCCCTGCCGTTCTCGGCGTTGGGGGCGCCCTCGACCAGGCCGACGATGTAGGGGATCTGCAGCGACCCCTCCTCGGGGATGACGACGCTGACGTTCGCGCCCTCGTCCCGGAGCTTGTAGCCGTTGAAGTCGGTGTCGATGAGGATGGGGATCTCGCCCTGGGCGACCTTGGCGGTGGCGGTCTGGGCCGAGGTGGAGGCGCCGTTGTCCTTCAGCTCGGCCAGGTAGTCCAGGCCCGGCCCCCAGTCGGACAGGTCGCCGCCGAGCGCGTGGTTGACCGCCGTCGCGGCGGAGTAGCCCACGGCCGCCTGGGTGGGGTCGAGGTAGCCGACCTTGCCCTCGTAGGCGGGGTCGAGGAGGTCCTCCCAGCCTTCCGGCACGGGCGCGCCGTCCAGGTGGTCCTCGTTGACGATGAAGGCGATCGTGCCGGTGTGGACGGCCGTCCAGTTCCCGTCGGGGTCGCGCAGGTCCTCGGGGACCTCCTCCGCCCCCTCCGGCACGTGGGCCTGGAGGACGCCGGCCTCCACGAGCTGTCCGGCGAAGGCGATCCCGGTGTAGGCGACGTCGGCGACGGGCGCCCCCTTCTCCGCCTGGAGCGCGGCCAGGGCCTGTCCGGAGTTCTTCGGGTCGTTGGGGGCCTGGATCCCGGTCTCCTCGGTGAAGGCGGCCAGGACCTCGCCGTAGTTCCCCCACTCGGCGGGAGAGTTGTAGGTGATGACGGTGCCGCCGTCGCCGGTGGCCGAGGCCGGGGGGAGGTCGGCGTTGCCGCAGGCGGTCAGGGCGAGGACGGCGGTGATCGCGGCCGCACTCGGGACGCCGCGGCCGTGGGCGAGGGTCATGGGGATCTCCGTGGTCGGCGCGGCGCCCGTCGGACACCGCTGTTCCGGATCGTGTGATTAAACGATTAATCAGCACTGTGACCTGCCATGACGCAAACGGTGTCCACGGCTTGAACTCCCGAGGAACAGCGCTCGGCGCCACCAGGCCCGCGCCGGTTCCGGTCCCTGCGGGCACACGGTACTTTTCGAGTCCACGGCCGCCGTCCCCGAGGAGTGCCATGCCCGAACCGACCAAGCGCGCGACCCTGCGGGACGTCGCGGCCGGGGCGGGCGTCTCGGTCGCCCAGGCCAGCTTCGCCCTCAACGGCACCGGCCGCGTGGCCCCGGCGACCGCGGAGCGGGTCCGCCGCGTCGCCGCGGAACTGGACTACCAGCCCGACGGCCGGGCCCGGGCGCTGCGCACCGGACGGCGCTCCGCCTACGGCGTGGTGATCCGGAACATGCGCAACCCCTTCTTCCTGGACGTGCTGCGCGGCATGGAGACCGTCGCGCACCGCAAGGGGGCGCTCCTGCTGATCATGAGCTCGGACTACGACCAGGAGCGGGAGGGCGCCGCGCTGCGCAGGCTCGCCGCCGAGGCGGTCGCCGGGATCGCCATCGCCCCCATCGGCCGGCGCGGCCGCCTCCTGGAGTGGATGGACCGCCACACCCATATCCCGGTGGTGGCCTTCAACTGCACACCGGAGCCCGACCGCGAGGGGACCGCGAGCCGCCTGTCCACGGTCGGCCCCGACGACGACGCCGCCGTCTCCCTGGCCGTGGCGCACCTGGCGGAGCGCGGGCACCGCGAGGCCGCGCTGCTGACGGCGCCCGAGGCCCTGGCCGCCGACTGGGGGCGCGAGGAGTCCTTCCTGCGCCGCTGCGCGGAGCACGGGATGGCCGGAGACGTGGTGCGCGGCCCGCTGGACCACGAGGCGGTGGCCCGCAGGTCGTCGGAGATGATGGCGCGTCCGGGTCACCGCGCCCTCGTCGTCAACTCCGACCACCTGAGCGCCGCCGTCTACGACGCCGCCCGCTCCCGGGGCCTGCGCGTGGGCCGGGACGTCAGCGTCGTGGGCCACGACGACCTGCCCACCTCCGCCCTGCTGGACCCGGGCCTGACCACGATCGCCGTGGAGCGCGAGGCCCTGGGGGAGCAGATCATGGACCTGCTCGTGGAGGGCCCCGGCACCGCCGTGCGGCTGCCCGTGCGCCTGGTGGAGCGGGGGTCGGTCGCGCTCCTGGCATGAGGCGGCCGGGGGGCGGGGGCGGGGGAGCGGCTCCCCGGGGCCGAGGAGCGGCGCCCGGGGGACGGCGTGGGCGCCCCGGCGTGGAGCCGGAGCAGCGTGGGCGCGGTGTGGGCCGTCTCCACCGTTCGGCTGAACCCCTGAGACGGGGTGGGACCGCATGCCACGGCGTGCAACTGCAACCAGGACTGCAACCAGCCACGCAAGAGGGGCCCCGCGCCGAAGCGCGGGACCCCTCGTGATCTGCGGAGGATCGGGGATTTGAACCCCGGAAGGCGTTGCCACCTAACCGCATTAGCAGTGCGGCGCCATAGACCTGACTAGGCGAATCCTCCTGGCTGTGACAAGACTACAGACACCACGGACTGTTGCGCAAAACGAGGGCCCGGATCGCGGCACGGGGACACGCCGCGCGCGGGTGGAGCGGCGGAGCGGAAGGCGCACCCCGGTCCGCCGCTCCCGTGGCGGGGCCGCCGCGCGAGGGCCCCGCCACGGTGTTCCACCGGGGCCGCGGGGCTCGTGCCCCGCGGCCCCGACGGGGTCAGCCGGTGTAGTTCGGGTCCTGCTCGACCGGGGGCGCGGGGGCGGCCTCGGGCGCGACCGGGTCCGGGGCGGGGGCCGGCTCGGCGGGAACCCCCTCGCCCGGGCTCGGCGCCTCGGAGGGGGCGGGCTCGGGCTCAACGCACTCCTCCGGCACGCCGGCCCCGCCCTCCTCGGGGGCGACCACGCCCTCGGCGGGAGCGGCCGGGGCGGGAGCCGCCCAGCAGTCGCCCGGGGCGGGCTGGTCGGACGGCTCGTCGGCGGCGAACGCCGGGGCGGCGCCGAACAGGGCGAACGCCGCGATGCCGGCGGCGAACAGGCTGGTCTTCAGACGCATGGTGGGTCCTTCTGGTCGTTCGGTGTGTGCGGGGTACCGCCCCGCGCGGCGGTCCGGGGCCGGGGTCAGCCGGAGATCTCGACCGGCGTGCCGATCGGCAGGTTCTCCGCCATCCACGTGATGTCGTCGTTGGAGACCCGGATGCACCCGTGGCTGACCTGGCGTCCCAGGGCGTCCTCGTCGTCGGTGCCGTGCACCGCGAGCTGGCCGGGGCCGCCCGCGAAGGTCTCCAGCGTCTCGGAGAAGCCGCTCAGCCCGAAGGCGTAGACGCCGTAGTCGCCGTCCGGGTCCGGGGGGCGGAGCAGCTCGGTGAAGTAGTAGCGGCCGGGCGGGGTGGGGGTCTCGTTCGCCCCCGTGCCGATCACCCCGGCGCGCACCTCCTCCTCTCCGTCGTGGACGGTGAACTCGAAGGCCTCCGTGTCGATCTCGACGCGGAACGCGGTGGTGGACAGCTCCACCTCGTCGCTCCTGATCCAGCCCGTGGAACCGTTGGGCCGGACCGGGAGGAGCACCTCCAGCCACTCGCCCTCGTTCCGTTCGACGAGGAACGTGCGGTCCACCCCGAAGTCGTTGGGGCTCGTGAGGGTCTGCGACGCCTCCGCGTCCTCCTTCTCGGCGTGGACGTCGACCTCCCCGCCGACGACCGTGGCGATCTCGACCGCCTCGGCGCCGGCGTCCCCGCTCGCCCCGGCGGCCGGTTCCCCGGTCCCGGGTGCGTCCTCGGACGCGGGTGCGGACGAGCAGGCCGTGAGAGCGGCCAGGGCCGCGGCGGCCGCGAGTGACGGCAGGGCCCCGGTGGTTCGTCGGGGCGGCGTGGATCGACGCATGGAATCCGTCCGGCTTCGTTCGGGGAGGCGTCCGGCGGACCGTTTCCCTGCCGGACGGGATCGAAGAATCGCGGACGGATGTGAAGAACCCGTGTGCCCGTCGTGTGTCTCCTGTGTGGTGACCTGGGGCGGCCCGGAACCGCTGGTCCGGGGCCGGTGGGGGACACGTACGATCGAGCCGCGGCCGGCCCCGGGACCGGCCGCCAACCGAGCCGAGCGGAGGTCGCCGTGTGCGCGCATGTGCTGGTCGCGGAGGACGACGTGAACCAGGCCGACCTGATCCGTCGCTACCTGGAGCACGAGGGCCACTTCGTCCGCGTGGTGCACGACGGGCGCGCCGCGGTCGAGGAGCACCACCGCGAGCGGCCCGACCTGGTCGTCCTGGACGTGATGATGCCGGTCATGAGCGGCCTCGAGGCGTGCCGCACGCTCCGCGCGGAGTCGGACGTCGCGGTGCTGATGCTCACCGCGCGCTCCACCGAGGAGGACCTGCTGACCGGCCTGGACCTGGGCGCGGACGACTACGTGACCAAGCCCTACAGCCCGCGTGAGCTGATGGCGCGGGTGCGCACGCTGCTGCGCCGGTCGCGGCGGGACCCCGACGGTCCGGACCGGGTGCTGCGCGCGGGCCCGGTCGCGGTGGACCCGTCACGGCACGCCGTGCGGGTGGACGGCGAGCCGGTGGAGTGCACGCCGGCCGAGTTCCAGCTGCTCGCCGCGCTGGCCGCCCGGCCGGGGCGGGTCCTCACCCGGGCCCAGCTGCTGGAGTACATCCACGGCATGAGCCGGTTCATCACCGAGCGCACGATCGACGTCCACGTGAAGAACCTGAGGAAGAAGCTGGAGCCGAACCCCCGCAAGCCGGTGCGGCTGGTCACGGTCTACGGCGTCGGCTACAAGCTCGTCGGGGCCGGCGATGGCACGTCGCCGGGATAGGGGCGCCCCGCGGGCCCGCGGCCGCCGGGCGCGTCCCCGGGCCGGGGGAGCCCTGCGGCACAGCCTGCTGGCGCGCCTCCTGGCCAGTTCGGTGCTGGTGGCGGTCTGCTCGATCACCGCGACGGCCTGGCTGGCGGTGCAGGGGACGTCGGAGTCGATCAGCGTCCAGCAGGGCGAGACCCTGGCGGTGGACACCCGCATCCACGACACCCTCGTCGCGTACGCGGCCACCCACCCCGCGTGGGACGGGGTGGGGTCGACGGTGGAGGAGCTGGCGGACGAGACGGGGCGGCGGATCGCCCTGACGACCGAGAGCCACGGCCTGCTGGCGGACTCGGCGGGCGGTGACCGGCCGCTCCCCCACCGCACGTCCTCGGTGATCGACCCGCTGGCGGTGGACGTCACGCTGGCGTCCGACCTCGCGGGGCGCATCGACCCGCGCGCGGTGGGACCGTTCGCCCTGCCCCGGGAGGACCGGTCCCGGCTGCTGGAGGTCGCGGAGTCGGGCGCGGCCTGCCTGAGCGGGGTGTACGGGCTGGCCGCGGAGGTGGAGGCCGGCCCGAGCGGTCGGCCCGCCGTGACCGGGGACCCGGTGGACGACGCCGTGTGGGCCGACTGCGGGCTCGACGCGCTGGACGAGCCGACCGGGAGCGAGCGGGAGGCCCTGGCGGAGTTGAACCGCCTGGTCGCCTCCTGCCTCGACCTCGGGGAGGGCGGGCTGCCCGGGGCGGAGTTCCGCATGGACGGCGCCGCCGGGGTCCCGGTGGCCGAGCCCGTGGGGGACGGGGCCCCGCCGGCGGCGGACGAGGCGCGCGCCCCCCGGGAACCGGTGGAGGAGCGGCCCGGGGACTCCGGGACCGACCCGGGCGTGCCCGCCGTTCCGAGCGAGGAGCCCTCCGACGGCGGATCGGTCGAGGCGCCCGTGGAGGAGCCGGCTCCGCCCGGGCTCCCGGAGGCGCCGATCGCCCCGGGCCAGGAGGCCCCGGCGCCTTCCCCGGCCCCCGACCCCGTGGCCTCGCCGCCGTCCGAGGAGCCGTCCCCTCCCGCGCCCCCGAGGTTCGACGCGCGCACCTCGGCCTGCCTCGACTCCGGTGTCCGCGAACAGCTCGATCCCTACGTGGCCCCCGCCGCGCTGCTGTTCATCGACGACCCGTCGGAGGAACCGGAGACCGGCCTGTCCCTGTCCCGCGAGGGCCTCCTGCGCGTCGCCGGGGTGGTGCTGCTGGTACTGGTGCTGACGGTGGTGGTGAGCGTGGCCGTGTCGACCCGCCTCGTCCGCCCGGTCCGCGCGCTGACCGACGCCGTGCGGCGCATGCGCGCCGGGCAGGGGACGGCGCGGGTCGAGGTGAGCGACTCGGGGGAGATCGGGCAGCTCGCGGCCGCGTTCAACGAGATGTCGGAGCACCTGGCGCGGTTGGAGGACCAGCGCAAGGCGATGGTCAGCGACGTCTCCCACGAGCTGCGGACACCGCTGAGCAACCTGCGGGGCTGGCTGGAGGCCGCCCAGGACGGGGTCGCGGACCTGGACCGGGAGCGCATGGGGATGCTGGTCGGCGAGACGCTCCTGCTCCAGGACATCATCGACGACCTCCAGGACCTGGCGCTGGCGGACGCGGGGAAGCTGCGGCTGTCCCCGGAGCCGGTCGACGTGGGCGCCCTGGCGGCGCAGGTGGTGGACGGCCAGCGCCTGCGGGCGGAGACGGCGGGGCTGCGGCTGGTCGTGGAGGTGGAGGACGCGGTGGCCGTGGTCGACCGGACCCGGCTGCGCCAGATGGTCGGGAACCTGGTGGGCAACGCGCTGCGGCACACCCCGGCCCCCGGGACGGTCGCCGTCCGGGTGCGGCGCGCGGACGGGGCGGCGGGCCCGGCGGGCGGGCCGCTCCGGGACGGCTCCGGCGGCGACGTCGTCGTGGAGGTGGAGGACACGGGGGTCGGCATCGCACGGGAGGACCTCCCGCACGTGTTCGACCGGTTCTGGCGCGCGGACAAGTCGCGCAACAGGCGCACCGGCGGCAGCGGCCTGGGGCTGGCCATCGTGCGCGGTCTGGTGGAGCTGCACGGCGGATCGGTCTCGGTGGAGAGCGTGCGGGGCGAGGGCACCGTCTTCACGGTGCGCCTGCCCTCGGCAGGCCCTCCGGACCGGCCGGAGCCGCCGGGGCCGTCGGCGTCCTGAGCCCCCGGCCCGGCGCCTCCGGCCCCCGCGGCGGGGTCCCGGTCCCCTCCGCCTACTCCAGGCCGCGGCGGCGCAGCAGGGGCTCCATCCGCGGCTCGCGGCCGAGGAAGCCGCGGAAGGCCTCCATCGGGTCGGTGCTCCCGCCGACCGAGAGCACCCGCTCCCGGAAGCGCTCACCCTTCTCCCGGGTGGGGCCGCCGTTGGCGGTGAACCACTCCACGGCCTCCGCGGCGAGGACCTCGCTCCACACGTACGAGTAGTAGCCGGCGCTGTAGTCGTTGGAGAACACGTGCATGAAGTAGGCGGTGCGGTAGCGGGGGCGCACCTGCGCCAGGCCGAGGCCCCAGGCCTCCAGGGCCCGCTCCTCGAAGGCGGCCGGGTCCACGGCCTCTCCGGCGCCGATGCGGTGCCAGGACCAGTCGAGCAGCGCCGCCGCGAGGTACTCGACGGTCGCGAAGCCCTGGTTGAACCGCGTGGCCGCGGCCATCCTCTCGACGAGCTCGGCGGGCACGGGTTCGCCGGTCTCGTGGTGCCTGGCGTAGTTGGCGAGGACCTCCGGCCGGTGCGCCCACATCTCGTTGGCCTGGGAGGGGAACTCGACGAAGTCGCGGGGGACGCCGGTGCCCGAGA
Source organism: Nocardiopsis sp. NPDC006198 (assembly GCF_040613895.1). Lineage (NCBI taxonomy): Bacteria > Bacillati > Actinomycetota > Actinomycetes > Streptosporangiales > Nocardiopsidaceae > Nocardiopsis > Nocardiopsis sp. NPDC006198. Next base: position 16,903 of record NZ_JBEXSY010000007.1, read on the forward strand.
AGCGGGGGAAGCGCACCGCCGAGAACAGGCCGTGCAGGGTGTGGCCGAACTCGTGGAAGGCCGTGCGGACCTCGTCGAGGGTGAGCAGCGTCGGCCCGGACGCGGGCTTGGTGATGTTGAGGTTGTTGACCACCACGGGCCGTTCGTCCAGGAGGAACGACTGGTCGACCAGGTTGTGCATCCAGGCCCCGCCGCGCTTGGTGGGGCGGGCGTAGGGGTCGAGCAGGAACAGCCCGAGCCCGGTCCCGTCCTCCTCGAACACCTCCCACACGCGCACGTCGGGGTGGTAGCCGCGCAGGTCCGTGCGCTCGGCGAAGGTGACGCCGTAGAGGAGGGTGGCGGCGTGGAGGACCCCGTCCCGGTAGACCCGGTCCAGCTCGAAGTAGGGCCGCAGGGCGCCCTTGTCGAAGTCGTGGCGCGCCAGTCGGACCTTCTCGGCGTAGAAGGGCCGGTCCCACGGTTCGACGGGGTGCCCGGCGTGCTCGGCGAGCGCCTCGGCCTCCTTCCCGGCGTTGCGGACGGCGGGTCCGACCAGCTGACCGAGCCGTTCCTCGACCGCCCCGACGGTCCTCGCCGTCTGGTCGGAGACCTTGAGGGAGGCGTGGTCGGGGTGGCCGAGGAGGTCGGCCCGCTCGGCCCGCAGCGCGGCGATCCGCGCGGCGAGACCGAGGTTCTCCGGGGCGCGCTCCGTGCTGAGGGTGTACAGCCGCTCGCGGGTGGCGCGGTCGGTGAGCTGGGCGAGCGCGGGCTGCACGGTGAAGTTGAGCAGGGGGAGCACGTACTCCCCGTCCTTCTCGACCGCCCTGATCTGGGCCTCGTCCAGACCGTCGAGCAGTGCGGGGTCGTGTACGACGAGCGCGGACTCCGAGGAGGCGCGGAGCACGTTCTGCGCGAACTCCGTGGCGAGGCCGGCGAGCTCCTCGTTGAGCTGCCGCAGCCCGGCCTGCTGCTCCTCCGCGAGGTCGGCCCCCGCGGCGGTGAAGTCGGTCCTGTACCGCTTCAGGAGGCGGGTCTCCTCCGGCCCCGAGGCGGTGACCTGCTCGATCCGCCGCCACAGGGCGCGGTGGAGGGAGATCGCGTCCCGGTGGTTGGCGGCCCTCGGGGCGATCTCCTTCTCGATCTCCCTGATGCCGTCGGTCGCGTCCGAGCCGGCCAGGGTGCGGAACACGGCCTCGACGCGGCGGAGGGTCCTGCCGGACCGTTCCAGGGCCGCGAGCGTGTTGTCGAAGGTCGGGGGCTCGGGATCGTTCGCGATCGCGTCGACCTCGGCCAGGTGTTCGGCCATGCCCCGCTCGAACGCCGGGAGGAAGTGCTCCTCGCGGATGCTCGCGAAGTCGGGCAGCTGGTAGGGCAGACCACTGGGAGCGAAGAACGGGTTGTCGGTCAAGGCTCGGGCTCCTCGTGATTCGTGCGCGTCGGCCTGGCGGTCCGTGTGCCTGGAATGGACACGTGTGCCGGGAATGCCGGTGCCGTTCTATCGCGGCCTGCCCGCGCTGTCACACCGGTTCCGCCCGGGGCGCGCACGCTCCCGCCTGGAACCGCTGTCCCGTCGGGGTTTCCGGGAACCGGGGTCCCCGCCCGGACGTCCGAGGCAGGGGGGACGGCTCCCGTTCCCCCTCCCGAGCCCCGGGCACGCGCGGCTCCGGACCGGCCGCACTCCCCCGCAGACGCCCCCGGAGGCCCCTGTGCACCGTCCCCCGCACCCCCCGCCGTCCGCGCAGCCGGGCCGGGTCCCGCCCCGGACCGCCGGGGGCTACGCCCGGGCGTACCGGCGGCGGCGCGTCATCGGGTTCGTCCTGTTCGGGGCGGCCCTCGCCGTCATGGTGGGGAACGGCGCGACGATGATCGTCGCCGCCGAGGCGGAGGGGCCCTTCGGCCTGTTCAGAGGCATGGCCTGGGCCCGGACCGTCCAGGCCTGGGCCGACACGGTCGGCGTCCTCGCCCTGGTGGCCGTCCCGCCGCTCATGGGGTCGGCCCTGGTGTACACCATGGTGAACCATTGGCCTCCACCGGATCGGATCCCCCCGTGGACGACGCCGGAGGACCTGCGCGCCGCACAGGCCCTCGTCCGGCAGGGGCTGATCGGCTCCGACGCCCGCACCGGCCAGGTCGCACGGGCGGTGTCGGACGCGCTTCTCGCACAAGCCGCCTTCCTGCCTCCGCCGTTCCGGTCCGCCGTCGTCACCGTGTCGGTCGTGTGCGGCGCGCTCGTGGTCTCGGTCGGTCTCTACGGGACCGTCCGGTCCCTCCTGGAGGAGGACCTGAACGGCCTCGCGACCGGTGTGCACACCGTCCTCGTGTTCATCGGCTTCCTGTGCCTGATCCCCCTCGCGAGTGCCAGGCAGGCGAGGGCGCGCCGGTACCTCGCCCTGTACGACGCGGCCCACCGGCGAGCGCCCCGGTACGGCTGACCGGGCGCCCCGGCGGCCGGACCCGTGTCCGGCCGCCGGGCCTCTCCGCCGTGGCGCGGCCCCGGCTACCCGGCCATGTCGCGGTACCGCCGGACGCAGAGCGGGAAGAAGACCGCGACGATGGCCAGCGGCCACGCCACCGCCATGAGCAGCGCGTTCTGCGCGATCCAGGTCTCACCGCCCCAGCCCGGGTTGCCGAACAGCTCGCGGGTGGCGGTGACGGTGGAGGACAGCGGGTTCCAGTCCGCGGCCGTCCCCAGCCACAGGGGCATGGTCGCGGTGGCCGCGAACGCGTTGGACAGGAACCCCAGCGGGAACTCCAGGGTGTGCACGGCCGTGACCGCCCCCTCCCCCCGGACGGCCAGGCCCACGTAGATGCCGAGCCACACCAGGGAGAAGCGCAGCAGCAGGAGCAGGCCGACCGCCGCCGCGGCCTCGCCCCCGGTGCCGTTCCACTGCCACCCCGCCAGCAGGCCGCAGCCGAGGAGGATCGCCAGCGTGATCGCGGACCTGAGCATGTCGGCCGCGCAGCGCCCCACCACGACGGCGGACGGCGCCATGGGCATGGAGCGGAAGCGGTCGGTGACGCCGCGCGCCATGTCGTGGGAGACGGCGGTGACCGTCTCGCCCACGCCGAAGACCATGGTCATGGCGAACATGCCGGGCATCAGGAACTCGCGGTAGTCCCCGCCGCCGGGCACGGTCATCGCCCCGCCGAACAGGAACCCGAACATCAGCAGCATCATGACGGGGAAGAGCAGCCCCGCGACGAGCTGTCCGGGACGGCGCAGCCAGTGGAGGACGTCGCGCCGGGTAATGGTCCACCCGTCCGCGACCGCCCAGCGGACGCGGGCGGCGAATCCGCCGGCCTCCCCGTGGGCGGAGCCTGCGGCGGACGGAGCGGACGGAGTGGCGGTCGCGTTCATCGTGTGGTCTCCTCCTCGGCCTCCGTGAGGTGCAGGAACACCTCGTCCAGGGTGGGGCGGCGCAGGACGACGTCCTCCACGCCGATCCGCTGTTCCTCCAGGGCCCGCACCACCTCGGTGAGCGCCGCGACCCGGTCCTCCACGCCGACGCCGACCCGGCGGTTCTCCACGTCGGTGTCCGGCTCCGCTCCGACGACCCGCCGCACGATGCCGGCCGCCCCGGCGAGCGCCGCCGGGTCGCGGACCACCAGGTCGAGGCGGTCGCCGCCGAGCCGGGACTTGAGCTCCCCGGGGGTGCCCTCGGCGACGACCCGGCCGGAGGAGACCACGGAGATCCGGTCGGCGAGCCGGTCCGCCTCCTCCAGGTACTGGGTCGTGAGCAGGACGGTCGTGCCGCCCGCGACCAGCTCGCGGACCGCGCCCCACACCTCGTCGCGGCTGCGCGGGTCGAGTCCGGTGGTGGGCTCGTCCAGGAACAGCACGGGCGGTGCCAGGATCATGCTCGCGGCCAGGTCGAGGCGGCGCCTCATGCCGCCGGAGTAGGCGCCGACCGGCTTCCTCCCCGTGTCGGCCAGGCGGAACCGCTCCAGCAGCTCGTCCGCGCGCGCGGCGGCCCGCCGGGAGCCCAGGTGGTGGAGGCGGCCGAACATCTCCAGGTTCTGGCGCCCGCTCAACACCTCGTCGACGGCCGCGTTCTGTCCCACCAGCCCGATGCTCCGGCGCACCCGGTCCCCGTGGGCGGCCACGTCGTGTCCGGCGACGCTCGCCGTGCCCTCGTCGGCGCGCAGCAGCGTGGTGAGCACGCGCACGGCGGTGGTCTTGCCCGCCCCGTTGGGGCCGAGCAGCCCGCACACGCTGCCGACGGGCACATGGAGGTCGAACCCCCTCAGCGCCCAGCTCCGTCCGTAGCGCTTCCCTAGGCCCCGCGCGGTGACCGCGCCCCCGGTCGTCTCCACGGTGATCTCCTCTCCGACAGCCGATCCCCTTTGCCGTACGGCGTACTGTACGGTCTACGGTCCAGAGAACACAAGGGCGCCGGGGATCATTCCTCACGGGGTGAGGCGCACGGCGGGCGGCCCCGGCCGCCCCTCCCGGTCGGCCGGTTCTCCGGGCCCCGCGCCCCCGGGGACGGACGGGGGCCGGCCGCCGAAGGGGTGGGCGGACGCCCGCCGAAGGTGTCCGCCCCCCACCGCCGCGGCGCGGTCGGCGGCGGGCGGAGCGCGCCGGAGTGCCCTATCCCCCGGTTCCGGGCGGGGCCACCGCGTGGCGGGCCTGGTGTGCCAGCCGGGCGTCCGCGCCGTCGGCCAGGTCCCGGAGCACGTCGTCCAGGGACGCGAAGACCTCCCAGGCGGGCAGCTCCGCCGCCTCCGCCAACCGTCGGGTGACGAGGAGCTCCAGCCCCTCGACGCGAGCGCCCTTCCAGATCTTGTCGGAGAGGCTGACCAGCAGGTCCTCCAGCGTCCGGCCCTCGGCGGACCAGTCCCCGTGGGTGGCGCAGAACCCGGCCAGACGCGCGGGCACGCCGCGGGACAGCAGCAGCCGCTCCCCCGCCTCCTCGTGCAGGCGCCCCGGTCCGGTCAGCTCCCCGGGATGCTCGGTCTTGCCGATGTCGTGCACGGCGACGCCGAAGCGGACGGCCCCGGCGTCCACCGGCAGGCCGGGGTGGCGGTCGGCCAGCCAGGCGAGCAGCGCGACCGCCGCTCCGTGGACGAGGTCACCGTGCGCCACCAGGCGGGGCGGCGCCCCGACGTCGGCCAGGAGCCGGGCGGCCTCGTCCGGTACGGCGATGACGTCCATGGGGTTCGGACTCCGTTTCCCGCGCGCTCCCGCGCGCACCGGGGGGACGGCCGCGGGAAGGCCGTGGCCGCGCTCCACGATAGACCCGCCGGTCCGGTTCCCTCCGGGGCCGCCCGCGGACGCCGGACGCCCCGGAGCGCCTCCCCGCGGGCGGAGCTCCCGCGCGCCCGGGGCGGGAAGGACCCCGCCCCGGACGGTCGGCGGTCTCCGCGACAATGCGGTGACCGCAGTCGACACCGAGGAGCACCCATGCCCGACCAGGACCAGCGCTGCGCCTGGGCCCGGAACGCGTCGGACCTGATGAAGGCCTACCACGACGAGGAGTGGGGCAGGCCGTCCCGGGACGACGCGTACCTGTTCGAGCTGCTCGTGCTGGAGGGCGCCCAGGCCGGGCTCTCCTGGTCCACGGTGCTCGGCAAGCGCGAGAACTACCGCCGCGCGCTGCACGGCTTCGACCGCTCCCGGATCGCGGGGTACGGCCAGGAGGACACCGACCGGCTCCTCGCGGACCCCGGCATCGTCCGCAATCGGCTCAAGGTGGCCTCCGTGGTGCGCAACGCCCGCTCCTTCGAGCGGGTGCGCGAGGAGCACGGCAGCTTCGCCGCCTACCTGTGGGGCTGGGTGGACGGCGAGCCCGTGGTCAACCGCTTCACCGAGCCGTCACAGGTCCCGGTGAGCACCCCGCTGTCCGACCGTGTCAGCAAGGACCTCAAGGCGCGCGGCTTCAACTTCGTCGGCACCACGATCGTGTACTCCTACCTCCAGGCCGTCGGGGTGGTCGACGACCACCTGGCCGGGTGCCCCGCCGCCTCCGCCTGAGCCGCCGCGCGCCCCAGTGGTCCGCCGTTCTCCCGCACCCTGTTCCGTACGGTGTACTGTACGCCATACGAAAGAGGCGGGCACGACCCCGCCGCCCCCCACTGGAGGAGAGAGCCATGACGTTCCTCGTCGCGGGCGCCACCGGAACCGTCGGCCGCCACGTCGTCGACCAGCTGCTCGGCGCCGGGCTCCCGGTCCGCGCGCTCACCCGCGATCCCGGTCGCGCCCGTCTCCCGGAGGGAGCGCGGGCGGTGCGCGGCGACCTCACCGACCCCGACAGCCTCGTCCCCCACCTGGAGGGGGTGGTCGGCCTGCACCTGATCACGTTCGGCGGGGACGACTACGCGCCCCTCGACACGGCGCCGAGGATCGTCGAGCTCGCCGAACGGGCGGGGGTCCGCCGGGTGACGGTCCTGTGCGACTTCCACCCGGGTCCCGTCGAGGAGGCCCTGGCCGCGAGCCCCCTCTCCTGGACGCTCCTGCACCCGGTCGAGTTCATGGCCAACACCCTCGACTGGGCCGGGTCCGTCGTGGAGGAGGGCGTGGTCAGGGAGGTCCGCACCCACCCCAGCGCCCTGGTGCACGAGGCGGACATCGCCTCGGTGGCGGTCACCGCCCTCACCGAGGACGGACACGGCGGCCGCGCCTACCCCCTCACCGGCCCCGAGGCGCTGACCCCCGGGGAGCGGGTGGCGGTGCTCTCCCGGGCGGTCGGCCGGGAGATCGCGCTGGTCCGGACCAGCCCCGAGGAGGAGGCCGGGCGGCTGCGCGCCCTGGGCCACGACGAGGAGTACATCGGCTTCGCCGCCCGGCTGGCCGCGGACCCCCCGGAGGTGGGAACCCGGCCCCTGCCCACCGTCGAGGAGGTCACCGGGCGGCCCGCCCGCGGGTTCGCGGCGTGGGCCGAGGAGCACAGGGACGCCTTCCTCGGCCGGGGCTGACCGCTCTCGCGGGGACCGCGCACCGGGAGCCCGTCCCCCCGTGCCGCGGGCCCGGGGGCTGCCCGGAACCGGCGGCCACCCGGCGTGACCGCCCTGCCGTACACTGACCGGGCACCGGACCGGAAGAGCAGGGCGGTCAATGTCCACTCAGCACACCACGAGCGGCGACCCCGCGCGCAGCCTGGCCTTGCTGTGGCGTACCCAGGAGCCCACCAGCAGGCGCAACAAGCCCGACCTGAGCGTGGACCGGATCGTGTCCGTGGCCTCCGGGCTCGCCGACGCCGACGGGCTCGCCGCGCTGTCCATGCGCAAGGTCGCCGAGCGCCTCGGCGTCGGCACGATGTCCCTGTACACCTACGTCCCGGGCCGGGGCGAGCTGATCGACCTGATGCTCGACGCCGCCTACGCGGGCCTGCACGCGGACGGCGGACGGCCCGACGGCTGGCGGGACCGGCTGGGCGCCATCGCGCACGCGAACTGGCGCCTGTTCCTGCGCCACCCGTGGATGCTCCAGGCCTCCCGGGGGCGCCTGCTGGGCCCCAACCTCGTCGCCAAGTACGAGTACGAGCTCTCCGCGGTCGACGGCCTCGGCCTGACCGACGGGGAGATGGACTCCACGGTCAGCCTGGTCAACAGCTATGCGGAGGGCGCCGCCGCCCAGGCCGTCGCGGTCGGCGAGACCGAGCGGGCGTCGGGCATGACCGACGGCCAGTGGTGGCGCGCCCACGGCCCGGTCCTCGCCTCCCTGATCAGGGACAGCGACTATCCGACGGCCTCCCGCGTCGGAAGCTCCGTCGGGCGGGAGCACCGGACCGTCTACCCGGCCGAGCACGACTTCGCGTTCGGGCTGGAGCGCGTCCTGGACGGGATCCAGGTCCTGGTGGACTCCCGGTCCTCCTCCGCGGACGGCGTGTAGTTCCGCCGGGCACGGCTCCCGGCCCCGGCCGCCGGGGGCGCGGACGGGTCGGACGGCCGCGCGGCCCCGCCGGCGCCGACCGCGACCCGCCGGGAGGGAAGGCGCCCGGTTTCCGGTGCCCGGCGCCCCCCGGGTCGATACGGTGAGGACCGGACCCACACGGAGCGAACCGGGGGAGCGGTATGGGGGACATCGGCCTGTCGTTGATCGGGGACCTGTACCGCAAGTACCGCGACCCGCTGGCGAAGGTGCGCGACGCGCAGCGCGCGTTCCACCGCGCCACGCGGGACCGCATGACCCCGCAGCTCGACGACCTGGAAGCGGAGATCACCTACCTGCTCCTGCGCGAGACCCGTCCGGACACGGTGATGGAGCTGGGCACGTTCCACGGCTGGTCCACGACCTGGATCCTGTCGGCGCTGCGCGACAACGGGACGGGGACGCTGCACTCCTTCGACATCGTGGACAACGTGGTGGCGAACGTGCCCTCCGAGCTGTCGCTGGGCCGCTGGGAGTTCCACAAGGGCGACATCCGGGAGAACATGTCCCGGGTTCCGGAGGGGATCGGCTACCTGTTCGTGGACGCGGCCCACAACGGCCGGTTCGCGCGGTGGTACCTGTCGGAACTGTTCCCCCGGGTCGCGCCCGGGACCCCGGTCAGCGTCCACGACGTCTTCCACGGCAGGCGGGCCCTGCCGCTGACCGAGGGGGCGGTCGTGCTGGCGTGGCTGCGGAGGACGGGCACGGACTTCTTCACGCCGTCCCGCAGGAGGGCGCCCGCCCCGTACACGGCGCTCCTGGAGCTCAAGGAGGAGCTGGGCCTGGGGGAGCCGGTGCGCACCAGCAGGGACAACCCGATGATCTACTTCCGGATGCCCGAGCACCTGCCGTCCGCGTGAGCCGCGCCCCGACGCGTTCCGGGCGCGGGACGCGCCGGGGCCGCCGGGCTTCCGCCGACCGCGCGGCGCGCCCTTCGCGCAGGGGCGCCCCGTCGGGGTCTGCGCCCGGCCGCCCCTCGGCGACCGCGGGCGGGGCCCCGGTCAGGGGGCGACGGCGCCCCGCTCCTTGACGAACTCGGTGATGGAGGAGACCACGTAGTCGATCATCTCGTCCGTGAGGCCCGGGTAGACCCCGGTCCAGAACGTCTGGTCGGTGGCGATGTCGCTGTTGTCCAGGTTCTCCGCCACCCGGTGCGGGCGGTCGAGGTAGGCGGGGTGGCGGGTGAGGTTTCCCGCGAAGAGCAGCCGGGTGCCGATCCTGCGGGACTCCAGGAACCGGACCAGCTCCGCCCTGCCGAACGGCGCCTCCGGATCGACGGTGACGACGAACCCGAACCAGCTCGGATCGCTGCCCGGCGTGGCCTCCGGGAGGATCAGGCCGGGCACCCCGTCCAGGCCCTCCCGCATCCGGCGCCAGTTGCGCCGCCGCGCCTCCCCGAAGGAGTCCAGCTTCTCCAGCTGGGTGAGGCCGAGCGCGGCCTGGAGGTCGGTTCCCTTCAGGTTGTAGCCCACGTGCGAGAACGTGTACTTGTGGTCGTACCCCTGCGGCAGGGTGCCCAGCTGGTAGCTGAAGCGCTTCCGGCAGGTGTCGCTCTCCCCCGGCTCGCACCAGCAGTCGCGGCCCCAGTCGCGCATGGACTCCACGACGCGCGCCAGCAGGAGGTTGGACGTGAGCACGCACCCGCCCTCGCCCATGGTGATGTGGTGGGCCGGGTAGAAGCTGACCGTGGAGAGGTCGCCGAAGGACCCCGTCACCTGCCCGTCGTAGTACGAGCCCACCGCGTCGCAGTTGTCCTCGACGAGGAACAGGCCCCGGTCCTCCGCGATCTGCGCGATCTCCCGGGCCTGGAAGGGGTTGCCCAGGGCGTGGGCGATCATGATCGCCCGGGTGCGGGGGCCGATCGCCCTCTCCACGCGCTCCGCCGTCGTGTTGTACGTGCGCAGGTCGATGTCCACGAACACGGGCACGAGCCCGTTCTGGAGGATGGGGTTGACGGTCGTGGGGAACCCCGCCGCCACCGTGACGACCTCGTCGCCGGGGCGCAGGCGCTCGTCCTCCAGCAGGTGGGAGGTCAGGGACGACAGCGCCAGCAGGTTGGCGGAGGACCCCGAGTTCGTCAGGTGGGCCTTGCGGCGCCCGAGCCTCCGGGCGAACACCGACTCGAATCGGCGCGCGCTCCTGCCCGCCGCGATGCGCATGTCGAGGGCGGCCTCGGCGAGCGCCACCCGGTCGTCCTCGTCCAGGACGGCGCCGGACGGCCAGATCTCCGTCACGCCCGGCACGAACTCGCGCTCGGTCCGCCTGGACCGGTGGTAGGCGCGGACCGCGTCGAGCACGGCCGCGGCCTCGTCACTCGTCTCCATGCGTGGTTCTCCCCTCCTGGGCGGGCGGTGCGGGAGGGCGCAAGCGCCGCCGACCGCCCCCGTGGACACCGGATCTCGGCCGTCCGGGGTCTGTGCGCCCCGGCACGGCGCCGGACACACTAGGGCATGTTCCGCGAAAGCCCCCGCCGCGCGGGGGCCGGCGCCCGCGCGCTCCGGGGGAGCGGGGACCGCCCGGCCCCCGGCGGGCCGGGCCCGGGTACGGCGGTGTCCCCCTCCGTCGCGCTCTGGCAGTATGTGCGGCGGCGCGACCGGAGTGGGCCGCGGCAGCCGGCGCTCGGGAGCCGGCCGACACGAGGGAGGTCGTGTGTCCTCGACGCTCGGAAGCACGGGAGCACCGGTGCGGCTCGGGGTGCTCGGCTGCGCCGACATCGCGTGGCGGCGCGTCCTGCCGTCCGTCGCGGCGACGTCCTCGGTGCGGCTCGTCGCGGTCGCCAGCCGGGACGCCGCCAAGGCGCGCCGGTTCGCGGACCGCTTCGGCGGCGAGGCGGTCACGGGTTACGCGGATCTCCTCGCGCGGGACGACCTCGACGCCGTGTACGTGCCGCTGCCCGTCGGCCTGAGGCACGAGTGGGTCGGGCGCGCCCTGGCGGCGGGTCTGCACGTCCTCTCCGAGAAACCCCTCACGGTCGGCCCCGACACGTCGGCCGAACTGCTGGCCGAGGCCGGGCGGCGCGGCCTGACCGTCATGGAGAACTTCGCCTTCCGGTACCACCGGCAGCACCACGAGCTGAGGCGGCTGGTCTCGGAGGGCGCGATCGGGCGCCCGCGCGCGCTCATGTGCGAGTTCGGGGTGCCCGAGCGCGCTCCCGGGGACATCCGGCACGACCCCTCGCTGGGCGGTGGGGCGCTCCTGGACGTGGGCGTGTACCCGCTGGCGCTGGCGCAGTTCCTGTGGGGCGACGGGCTCCGGGTGGGCGGCGCGGTCCTGGAGCACGGCGCCGACACGGGGGTGGACGTGCGCGGCTCGGTGCTGCTGCGCGCCCCGGACGGCAGGACGGCGCAGGTGGGGTTCGGGTTCGGGCTGCACTACCGCAACGAGTACACGGTCTGGGGGGAGGCGGGCGCCGTCCGGCTGGACCGCGCCTTCACCCCGCCGGAGACACTGCGGCCGACCCTGGAGCTGCGGACCGGGGCGGGGGCCGAGGACCTGCTGTCGGAGCCGGACCACCAGTTCCGCAACCTCCTGGACGCCTTCGCCGACGGTGTCCGCGGGGTGGCGCCGGTGGACGCGGCGCCGGTCCTGGAGCTGGCCGACCTCGTCGACCGCGTCCGCCGGAGCGCGGCGGAGGCCGTCACCGGCTGACCGGCCCGGGGTTCAGCCGCGGGCGAGTCCCACGAGCGCGTCCGCGAGTTCGGCCGGGGACGGCAGGGCCGCCATCGCCTCGCGCACGCCCGCGGCCCCCCGGGCGAAGGACGGGTCGTCCAGGAGGCGGGAGGCCGACCGGCTGATCGTCTCCGCGGTCATCGCCCGGTGGGGGACGGTGATGGCCGCTCCCCCGTCGGCGAGCATGTCGGCGAGCATGGGGTCGTCGAACCAGCTGGGGACGATCACCTGCGGAACGCCGTGCGCCAGCCCGGTCAGGACCGTCCCCCATCCTCCGTGGTCGACCATGGCGTCGCAGGTGGGGGCGAGTGCGTGCAGGGGCACGTACTCGGTCAGGCGTGTGTTGGCGGGGACGGGGCCGAGGGCGTCCTGTTCGCGGGCGGGAAGAGTCGCGACGACCTCCGCGTCCAGGTCGGCCAACCCCTCCAGCAGCGCGCGGAACAGGGCCCTGCCCCCGCTGTCCTGGCCCATGAGGGTCGTGCCGAGGGTGAGGGCGATGCGGGGGCGCTCGGGCGGGGTGCGCAGCCAGTGGGGGATCACGGCCCTGCCGTTGTAGGGGACGTAGCGCATCGGCAGGTAGGTGAGGTCGTGGGGGGTGGGGACCCTGAGGGAGGCGGGGATCTGTTCGATGGTGGCCTGTCCGTGGACCAGGGTCTCGGAGTACTCGACGCCGTGGCGGGCGGCGCGGGCGCCCAGCCAGGCGGCCAGGGGGTCCTCCCTCTCGGCCGGGGGCTGCTCGGCCATCCGCGCGAGGAAGCGGCGGCGGGTGCGGGCGAAGATGTCGGCGCCCCACAGGTAGCGCACGTGGGCCGCCCCGCACGCCTGCGCCGCGATCGCCCCCGCGAAGCTCACCGATCCCCAGACGACCAGGTCGGGCCTCCACTCCCGGCACAGCGCCACCAGGTCCTGCTCCATGGGGTCGTTCACCATCCGCCACCACCACGGGACGACCGTGCGGTAGCCCTCCAGCAGGTACTCCCAGGAGACCTCGTCGTCGGGAGCGGTCACCCGCCCGAACAGCGGGGCGTCGTTCAGGGTGTCGTGGAGGTCGAAGACCTTCATCGTCCGCCAGAAGCCGTGGTCCCGGCCGACCGGGACGAAGGGCAGGCCCGTCGCCGCCACCGTCGGCCCCAGCGCGGGCTGGCTCGCCACCCGCACCTCGTGCCCCGCGGCCCGCAGGGCCCACGCCAGGGGCACCATCCCCAGGAAGTGCGGCTTCTCCGCAGCCACCGTCAACAGCACACGCAACGTCCCGCACCTCCTCGAAGCGCTTCGGCAGACTAGGGGAGGGGACGCGGCGCGTCCACCCGGGCGGTCGGTTCGGGGCGGGTGGCACCCCGGCCGGAACTGGTAGACATGGCGCCGCGCCGCGGGATGCCCCGCGCGTCGTCCGATCCCCCCAGCGCCGACGTCGGCCGCGACCCGAGGAGAGCCCACCGTGCGCGTCGTCGTGGCGTCCCTGGCAGAGAAGACGAACTTCCTGAGCCTGGTCCCCGTGGCCTGGGCCCTGCGCGCGGCCGGGCACGAGGTGCGGGTGGCGAGCCAGCCCGCCCTGGGATCCGTCGTCCGGCACACCGGTCTGCCGTTCGTCCCGGTCGGCCGGGACCACGGCTTCTGGCGGCACCTGACCGCGCGCTCCTCCTTCGACGGGCTGCGCGGAGGGGTGCCCCTCTTCTCCGCCTTCGGCAGCGGGCGCGGGCAGCGCCCCTGGGCGGAGGAGCTGGAGGACTACAGGCAGGTCGTCACCTGGTGGTGGCGGATGGTGAACGACCCCATGCTGGACGACCTGGTGGCGTTCTGCCGGGAGTGGAGGCCCGACCTGGTCGTGTGGGAGCCCATCACCTTCTCCGGCGCGATCGCGGCGCAGGCGTGCGGGGCGGCCCACGTGCGCCATCCCTGGGGTGCGGACGTCTTCGGCGCCGTGCGCGCGCGGTTCCTGGCGCGGATGGCCGAGCAGCCCGAGACAGACCGGGAGGACCCCCTGGCCGCCTGGCTGGGGGCGCGCGCCGCCCGGTACGGGGTGGAGTACTCCGAGACCCTGGTCCACGGACAGGCCACCATCGAACAGATCCCCGCCTCCCTGAGGATGGACACGCCCTCCCACCTGGACTACCTGCCCATGCGCTACGTCCCCTACAACGGCAGGGCCGTGGTCCCCGACTGGCTGCGCACCCCACCCGAGCGCCCCCGCGTCGGGCTCTGCCTCGGGACGAGCACGGCGGCGTGGCTGGGCAGGTTCGGGGTGGACGTGCCCATGGTCCTGGAGGGGCTGGCGGACCTGGACGTGGAGATCGTCGCCACCCTGCCCGCCCACGAGCAGGCCAAGCTCGGCGCCGTCCCCGCCAACACGCGTCTGGTCGAGTACGTGCCCCTGCACGCACTCGCCCCCACCTGCGCCGCGATGATCACCCACGGGGGGACGGGCACCGTCCTGACCGGGCTGGCGCACGGGGCGCCCCAGCTGGTCTCCCCCCGGCCCACGTTCGACGAGTCCCTGCTGGCCTCGTCCGTGGCCGGTCTCGGTGCGGCCCGGGTGCTGGACCCCGACCGGCTCACCCCCGACGCCGTGGCCGCCGGGATACGCGCACTCCTGGACGACCCCCGCCACACCCGGGCCGCCGACGCCCTGCGCCAGGAGATGGCAGCCATGCCCACACCCGCCGACCTCGCCCACACCCTCACCGACCGGCGCTGACCGGCGCCGACCCCGCACCGAACCCCGGGGCGAATACCTGCGGAAATGGCGCCGGTATCACTCCGCGCCCCTTCCTATGGTTCACTGACCCGGCACCGGGCGCAGCACGGGAAAGCTCTCCATGAACAATCTCCCGGAGACGGTGGGGGAGAAGCACGATTCCGACTCAGCACGCCCCGGCGGATCTACGCAGGCACCGAGAATTTGAGGAGCACCCGTGCCCATTCTGGAAGTCAGGGGAGTGAGCAAGAGATATGGCAAGAACCAGGCGGTGGACGATGTCAGCTTCTTTATCGAGGAAGGTGAGACCTACGGCCTCCTGGGGCCGAACGGGGCGGGCAAGTCCACCACGATCGGCATGATCACCGGCATCCTGGAGCGCGACTCGGGGTCGATCACGGTCGACGGCATCGAGCACAGCGTGACGAACAGGAAAAGCAAGTCCCTGATCGGCTTCGTCCCGCAGGAGCTCGCCCTCTACCACGACCTCAGCGCGCGCGACAATCTCCGCTTCTTCGCCCGACTCTACGGGTTGTCGAAATCCGAGGCGCGCGCCAAGACCGAAGAGGTCCTGGAAACGGTCGGCCTTTCCGACCGCGCCGGTGAGGCCGTATCCCAATTCTCGGGCGGAATGGCACGCCGTCTCAATATCGGTCTCGGCCTGCTCAACAGCCCCCGACTCCTCATTCTGGACGAGCCGACGGTCGGCGTGGACCCGCAGAGCCGAAACTCCATCCTGGAGAGCGTCCACACGCTGACCCGGGGCGGGGTCTCGGTGCTCTACACGACGCACTACATGGAGGAAGCGGAGCGCCTGTGCGACCGCGTCGGCATCATCGAGGCCGGGAAGATCCGGGCCGAGGGCACGCAGCGTGAGCTGGTCTCGCAGGTCGGTGAGGACGACACGGTCCTGATCACCCTGGACGCCCCCGGTGAGAGGGTGCTGGACGTGCTGCGCGCGCTGGAGCCGATCGACGAGGTGTCCTCCGAGGGGACGCAGGTCCGGCTCCTCACCTCCAACGCCAGGGACGCCCTCCCCCTCATCCTGGACACGCTCACCAGGGCCGGCGCCGGGATCCGGTCGGTCGAGGTCCAGGAACCGGACCTCGAGGCCGTCTTCCTCAGCCTCACCGGGAAGGGACTCCGGGAGTAGCGATGTCGAACGGACCCAACACGCTCACCATGATCGCGGCCATCGTGGCCAAGGACGTACGCCAGCGGCTCCGGGACGGCAGCCTGCTGGTCTTCGGGCTCCTGCTGCCCCTCGGCGTGGCCTTCTTCTTCAACATGCTGCTCGGCGACGACACCTCCCGGCAGACGGGCTCCGAGTACGTCGTCGTCGACAGCGACGCCGGTTCCCTCGGCCAGGAGTTCGTCGACGCGGCCCTGCGGCCCCTGGCCGACGACGGGGTCCTGGAACTGACCACGGCGGACACCGAGGACGAGGCGCGCGCACTGGTCGAGGACGGCGGCGTGGACGCCGCGTTCCTCGTCCCGGAGGACTTCACCGAGTCCCTGGAGAACGGCGACGACGCGGTGCTCACCGTCGTCGGGGACGCCGACGCCCCCGTCGCGACCCACATCGCCCGGGAGATCGGCCGCGCCTTCGCGACCGAGCACCTGCGCATCCGCCTCGCTGTCGCGTCGGGCTTCGACTCGGAGCCGAGCCCCGAGGACGCGGCCCTCCTCCTGGAGGAGGCCGAGGCCGCCGAGGCGCCTCTCGTCCTGTCCGAGGACGCGGATCTGGAGTGGCGGGAGCTGGGCAACGCCACCTACTACTCCGCCTCGATGGCGTTCTTCTTCGTCTTCTTCGCGGCGATGTTCAGCGTCACGAGCATCTTCGACGAGAAGGCCGGCGGGACCCTGGCCCGCCTGCTGGCCAGCCCGGTCCCGCGCGGGGCGATCCTGATCGCCAAGCTCACCAGCGGCCTGGTCATCGGCCTCGCGAACATGGCCGTGCTGGCCGTCGCGACCTCGGTCTTCTTCGGCGCCGACTGGGGCGACCCCCTGGGCGCCGGCGCGCTGATCCTCACGGGCGTGACGGCCGTCATCGGCCTCACCGCGGCCGTGGCGAGCTTCGCCCGGAGCTCGGAGCAGGCCGCCAACTGGCTGTCGGTCCTGGCGATGCTGCTCGGGGTGTTCGGCGGAGCGCTGTTCCCCATCTCGCAGCTCAACGGCCTGGCGATCGTCAGCTACCTGACGCCCCACCGGTGGTTCCTCCTCGGACTGGGCGAACTCTCCGCGGGAGGTCTCGACGTGGTCCTCCTTCCGTGCGCGGTGCTCCTCGCCCTCGGCCTCGTGGGCACCACCGTCGCGCTGTTTCGTATGGGACGGATGGTGAACGCATGAAGCCGCTGATCATCGGGGTCCTCAACCTCCGTCGCGTGTTCCGGGACCGGACGAACATCTTCTTCGTCCTGCTGCTCCCCTTCCTCATGGTCTTCATGATGGGCCTGATGTACGGAGGGGGGCAGCCCGTGCTCGCGGTCTCCTCCCCGTCGCAGGCAGGGCTCGCCGACCGCCTGGTCGACGCGCTGGAGGAGGACGAGCGGATCGACGTCCTGCACATGGACGAGGGCGAGATGCGCGACCTCGTCGAGGGCGGTGACGTCCAGGCCGGGCTCGTCATCCCCGACGACTACGAGGACCGGATCCGGGACGGCGAGCGCGCCGAGCTGGAACTCGTCACTCGCAGTGACGACCTGGCCGCCGCGGACGTGGGCATCTGGGTGCGCTCGGTCGTGACCCGGGAGTCCTCCCTCCTGAGCACCGCGCAGGTGACGGGGGCCGTCCGGGACGACGGTTTCGACGAGCGGTTGGAGAACGCCTCGGAGACCGAGGTGTCCGGCATCGAGGTGGAGGTGACGACCTCAGGGGACGCCACCTTCCCCGAGGGCCTCTCCTCCCACAGCCTCGCGGCGCCGCCCCTGCTGCTGCTCTACACCTTCATCACGGCGCTGACCACGTCCCTGGGCATCGTGCAGGCGAGACGCTCGGGGGTGCTGCGGCGCATGTACGCGTCGCCCACTTCGGCGGGGTCCATCGTGCTGGGCGAGGCCCTGGGCCGGTTCCTCATCGCCCTGACCCAGGCGCTGCTGATCCTGTTCGGATCGGCCCTGATGTTCGGCGTGGACTGGGGCGACCTGCCGGCGACCTCTCTGGTGGTCACGGCCTTCTGCCTCGTCAGCAGCGGAGCCTCGCTCCTGCTCGGCAGCCTCGCCCGGACCGAGGGGGGCGCGTTGGCCGCGGCCGTGGGGATCAGCCTCGGCGCCGGGGCGCTCGGGGGGACCATGCTCCCGCTGGAGTCGTTCGACGAGACGATGACGACGATCGCGTTCCTCACCCCGCACGCGTGGGGTTACGACGCCTTCAGCGAACTGATCCGCAACCAGGCGACCCTCACGGACGTGCTGCCGCACATCGGCGTGCTCCTGGGGTACGCGGCGGTCCTGCTGACGCTGGGCGTCTGGCGCTTCCGCGGCGCCGTCACCGCGTAGGGGACGGGCCCGAAGCGGCGGGTTGCCGCGACCGGAGGACCGGCCGCGGCAACCCTTCTCTCCTCAGGCGGCGGTGGCGGACCCCCTACCGGGGGCCGTCACCGCCCGGGGGGGACGACGTCAGCTGCAGCTCACGAGGCTGAGGCCGCTGTTGAGGAGGACGCCTTCCTCCAGGAGGGACTCCGACTCGAGGACCTGCAGGTCGAGAACTTCGCTCACGGCCATTTTTTCACCTTTCAGGAGAAAGGAATCCCGGCCGGGGCCTCGGAACAAACCGTGACCCCGCCGCGACTCCGTCCGACCTTTGTGGCCAGGACTGCATCACGATAACAGCGCACTCGCCGGGAATCTGTGCCGATTTACCCGGGGGCGATTCCTCCGAGCCGCCCATTCCCCGCACGGCGCCGGTTCCGCCAATGACCCCCGCAGTCGCCGGCAAGCCCGGCGGGAGCCCTCTCCTCCCCGGCGCCGGCCTGGACGGAGGGCCTGCCCGGCCGACGCCGCCGCGGTGTGCCGCCGGTCCTTCCGGCGCCGCTCCCCCGGCCTCCCGGACGCAGGACGGCCCGGACCGCAAGGGCGACGGATGCCTGGTGAACCGGGCCTTGCCGGCCCCTCCGCCCGGCACGCCCCGGGGCCGTCCCGCAGGGCGGGACGCCACCGCGGACGCCCCGTGCCGAGGCCCGGGGCGTCCGGTCCGGAAACGGGACGGAAAGGGCGACTAAGGTACGTGGACCGAGCCCGCGTGTCCCGCTGGCGGGACACGCGGCGAGCGCCCCGTCACCCTTTGCCCCCGGGTTCCGGGAATGGGTTTTCCCCACCGTGCGCCGGGAAGGGCGCCGACGCGAACCGATAAAGAGTCGAGGTAGGAGAGCGTGACAGAAAAACCCGTGGAAACGCGCAGGATCCGGTTGTCCCCCACCCGGAGCCTGGAAACGGAGGGCGTCGTCCGGGCCCTGGCCGAGAAGGGCGTCGGGGAATTCCCCGGAATGGAGGACCTGGTCCGGCCGCTCCCCCGCGACACGGCGGACGTCACGGAGCAGTTCTTCGCCGTCTCCCCGGCCGACGGTACCGTCCTGGGGTTCTGCTCGCTGTCCCGTCTGGACACCGAGAGGCGGTGGATCCAGGTGGACGTGGTCGTGGACGAGGGGTCGAACGCGGTCGGCATCGCCCTGGAGGCGACCGTGCTGACCGTGGACCGCGCGTTCAGGGCCTGGCCGGTGGACGAGGTGCGCTTCTGGTCCGCCGGGGACAGGGCCACCGGCCTGCGGAACCACCCGACCATGGTCATGGAGGAGAACCCTCCCGCGGCCGGCCTTCCGCGCTCCCCCGGCTTGGAGGACGCCTCGCACTTCGTCATCCAGCGCGCGCGCTGGGAGCGCTACGGCGCCAAGTTCGTCCAGCGGCTCTCCCAGGCGCCGAGCAGCAACTGAGAGCGCCCGCCCCCACCACCCCAGAGAAGAGGTTCGGCACCGATGGCCGCAGTTGACCGGAACGAGATCCTGGCCCAGATCAAGGTCCAGGCGATGACCGTCCTGATGTTCACGTCGAACGAGCCCCAGTTCGACCTCCCCGAGCCCTCGCAGATGAGCGACCTGGACTCGTTCTCGATCGTGCAGCTGGTCCTGGCCCTGGAGGACGTCTACAACGTGTCCGTCCTGGAGGACATGTCGGAGTTCTCCGGTGAGAGCTTCGAGGACCTGACCCAGTTCATCGCGGAGCGGATCCAGGAGCAGGCGGTGGCGCCGAAGCAGGTGTGACCGCAGCGGGGCGCGGGCGGACGGGGGTTCTCCGTCCGCCCGTCCTCCGTGTGGGGGCGCGTCCCGCTCGCGCGGGCGCCGGGGAGACCGCGGACACCGTCACCTGAGCCCCTGGAATCACGTGGACCCCGGCAGGACCACCGGTCCCGTCGACGCCTCAGTTTCCCCGGCGCCGGGCCGCCAGGTCCTCCAGGACGGGCACGAGGTCGGCGGGGCTCGGCATCTCCCGGGACTTCTCCGACAGGCGCCGGGCGCCCTCGGCGAAGCGGGGCTCGTCCAGCAGCCGCCCCACCTGGCGGGTGACCTCCTTGCCCGTGAGGTCCGTGCCCTCCAGCGTCAGACCGCCCTCCAGCTCCGTGACGTTGGCGGCGAGCAGCGACTCGTCGAACGCGTACTGGGCCATGGCGAACTCGGGGAGGATCAGCTGCGGGACGCCGTGGGCGACCGCGGTGCAGAAGGTCCCCGCTCCCCCGTGGTGGACCACGGCGGAGCAGCGGGGCATGAGGGCGTGCAGGGGGACGTGCTCCACCACGCGGACGTTGCCGGGGATGCTCCCGAGGCCGGCGGTCTGCTCCGCCGAGAGCGTGGCGACGACCTCCACGTCCAGTTCGGCGATCGCCTCCAGGAGTTCGCCCAGGGGCAGGCGGTACCGGTCGTCGAACCTCTCCGGCGTCCCGGAGCCGAGGGTCAGGCAGACCCTCCGGCGCCGTCCCGGGGCGCGCAGCCAGTCGGGCACCACCGCGGTGCCGTTGTAGGGGACGTATCTGAGGGGGATGTGGCGCGTCCCCGGGGCGGGCGGCAGCCGCAGCCCCGCGGGATAGGGGTCCAGGGTCGCCTGGCCGGAGACCAGCTCCTCCGAGAAGTCGGTTCCCACACGCTCGGCACAACTCTGCAGCCACTCCGCGAGGGGGTCCTCGCGGTCGCCGGCGGGTAGCTCGGCCAGACGGCCCAGGAACCGGCTCCGCGTGCGGGAGAAGACGTCCAGCCCCCACAGCACCCGGGCGTGCGCGGCCCCCGAGGCGCGGGCGGCGACGGGGGCCGCGAAGGTGGTCGGCTCCCACAGGACGAGGTCCGGACGCCACCAGCGGCAGAAGTCGGTCAGGTCGTCGAGCATCGGCGCGCTGACCGGGTGCCACCAGAGGCGCACGAACTCGCGGTACCCCTCCGACAGGTACTCCAGCCCCTCTGCCTCCGCGTCGCTCCTGGCCATGTCGAAGCCCGCGGTGTCCCCGAAGCCCAGGCCCTTCAGCGTGACCAGCAGCTGGTGGAACAGGTGGTCGCGGCCCACGGAGACCGCGGGCAGCCCGGTGCGCGCGATGGTCGGGACCAGCGCCGGCTGGCTGGCCGCCCGCACCTCGTGCCCGGCCGCCCGCAGAGCCCACGCCTGGGGGATCAGGCCCAGCAGGTGGGTCTTCTCCGCCTGGCTGACGATCAGGACGCGCATGGCTGTGGACCCCTTGGTGCGGAAGTGTCGAACGGGTGGGCGCCGCCCGCGGCTCAGGTCAGGGAGTGCAGGCAGACCAGGAGGGTTCTCGCCTCGATGTTGAGGTAGTGGCTGTGCCGCACCAGCCGCATGAGCTGGGAGGCGGTCACCCACAGGAAGTCCGGCGGCGCCTCGACGGGCAGAGCGGGGTCCGCCTCGACGATGCGGTACCTGGTCTGGGCGTGGTGGAAGCGGCCCCCCTCCTCCGAGAGCAGCGCGTCGTAGCGCACCCGGTGGGCCGGCGGCGAGACCGTCTCGTCGGCGAAGGGCTCGGGGCGCCCGAGCGCCGCGGCGGAGGCCGAGTACTGCACGGTGGGCGTGATCTCCACCCGGTCGAGGGTGCCGGGTTCGGCGCGGGCGCGGACCAGGACGTGGAGGACACCGTCGATCTCGCGCACCAGGAAGGCGGCGAACCCGTTCCGGGTCGGCGCCAGCAGGGGTTGGACCCAGGAGGAGACCTCGCGGATGCGGGCCTCGACGGAGACCATGATGATCCTGAACCCGGCGCCGTCGCCGGCGGTGATCTCGTCGTCGGTCCGGTGCCAGCCCTCGGCGCCGGAGAGCGGCAGGATCTGCGACCGGTAGTCGACGACCGTCTTCTCCTCGGTGAACCAGCTGACGACCGCGGTCATCGTGTGCCGGGACTCCTCACCGTAGGAGCGCCGGAGCGCCCGGCCGAAGCGGTCGTCCGGTTCCGGCTGTCCGTCCCGGGTCACGGGGAGGCAGGACAGCACGGTCCGGGCGTCCATGTTGACCAGGTTGTCCCGGCGCAGCGCGTCCTGGATCTGGCGCAGCGTGAACCACCGGTAGTCCTCGTGCTCGGGGACGTCCCCGTCCACCTGGACGATGATGTTCCGGTTGTGCTTGCGCCAGAACCACTCGCCCTGCTCGGACTGGAGGACGTCCACGAGCACCCGCCCGCCGCGCGGGGCGCGGAAGTACTCCACGTAGGGGGTGGGACGGCCGCCGTG
This sequence comes from Nocardiopsis sp. NPDC006198, assembly GCF_040613895.1. Lineage (NCBI taxonomy): Bacteria > Bacillati > Actinomycetota > Actinomycetes > Streptosporangiales > Nocardiopsidaceae > Nocardiopsis > Nocardiopsis sp. NPDC006198. The sequence continues at coordinate 38,824 of NZ_JBEXSY010000007.1, forward strand.
AACCCCCGTGTAGTTGCTGCGCGTGGCCTGCACGGTCGGGGAGATCTGGCGGAGGTTGACGTTGCCGGGCTCGAACTTGGCCTGCATCAGGAAGTGGGGCACCCCGTCGAACTCCTTGACGAGGATGCCCAGGATGCCGATCTCCGGCTGGTCGATGACCGGCTGGTGGAAGGTGGTCCCCCCGGCGGAGGCCCGCAGGCCCCGGACCGAGAAGAAGCCCCCGCTGGCGTGGACGAGGTCGCCTGTCCCCTCGGCGAAGGACCAGGGTCCGCCGCGGTCGAAGCCGACCCGCCCGACGGAGAGCATCCGGTGCCGCGGCCTGCTCTCCCACCACCGGGCCAGATCGGCGTCGGACTCCAGGGGCGCTTCCGGGTCCGGCGCCGCGAGCGGGAACCGGACCTCGTCGGCCGCGTGGGTCACAGCCTGGCCAGGGTCTTGGTCAGCGCCTCGATGATCCGCCGCTGCTCCTCGCGCGGCAGGGAGGGGTACATCGGCAGCGAGAAGATCTCGCCGGCCAGCTGCTCGGTCACCGGCAGACTGCCCTTCTCGTAGCCGAGGTGGGAGAAGCCGGACATCGTGTGGACGGGCCAGGGGTAGCTGATGTTGAGGGCGATGTCGTGCGCCTTCATCTCCTCGATGATCCGGTCGCGCTCGGGGTGGCGGACCACGTAGAGGTAGTAGGCGTGCTCGTTGCCGGGCGCGGTCGCGGGCAGGACCAGGTCCGTGTCGGCGAGCGCCTCGTCGTAGATCCGCGCGACCTCCCTGCGGCCCGCGACGTACTCGTCCAGGCGGCCGAGCTTGCGGCGCAGGATCTCGGCGTGCACCTCGTCCAGCCTGCTGTTCTGGCCGTTGGGGGTGACGACGTAGTAGCGCTCCTGGTCCATGCCGTAGTAGCGCAGGCGCCGCAGGCTGGCGTCGACCTCGGGGTCGGAGGTGATGGTGGCGCCCGCGTGGCCGTAGGCCCCCAGGATCTTCGTGGGGTAGAAGGAGAACGCCGCGGCGTGGCCCATGGATCCGGCGACCCGCCCGTGGTGGGTGGCGCCGTGCGCCTGGGCGCAGTCCTCCAGCACGACGAGCCCGTGCTCGGCGGCGAGGGCCTCCAGCGGGGCCATGTCCACACACTGGCCGTAGAGGTGGACCGGCAGGAGGCAGCGGGTGCGCTCGGTGATGGCGGCGGCGACCTGGTCGGTCCGCATCAGGTAGGTGTCCGGGTCGATGTCGACGAAGACGGGCTTGGCGCCCACCAGGTCGATGGCCAGGACCGTGGGGGCCGCCGTGTTCGACACGGTGATCACCTCGTCGCCCGCGCCCACCCCGAGGGCGCGCAGGCCGAGGACGATCGCGTTGGTGCCGTTGTCGACGCCGGCGCAGTGCGCGACCCCGTGGTACTCGGCGAACTCCTGCTCGAAGGCGACGAGGGAGGGGCCCCAGATGAGCTTCCCCGACTTGAACACGGTGTCCACCGCGTCGAGGATGTCCTCTCTCTCCTTCTCGTACTCCTCCAGGTATCCCCAGACATAGGTCGTCATGTGTTCCTCCGTTTTCAGGTCTTCCACGGCCGAAAGAACCGGGAACCCGGGTCGTGGGCACAAGGTGTCGCCCCGCGCGTACGGCGGGCGAACCGCCGGCAGGTGCGGTGGGGAGGGGGGTCCCGACCGGGGCGAGGTACATACATAGCAGAGGGGGAGCAGGTTCAGAGCTCCCGGATCAACCGACCTCGACCATTTTCTTGGCCGCCATGTCCAACGTCGCCGAAGCCCACTCCGGAAGGCTCATACCTGAGCTCTCCGCTGCTTCCTGCCATTGTTTCCGGCGTTCGGGGTTAATGGCCACCTGAACATACATCGTCTCCGGCACCGCGTCCTCGCCCCGGGCGTGGAGCTTGATCCGGCGGCGGAGTTCGTTTCGGGACCAGCGGCCGGCCTCCGCCTCGGAGAGCCACTTCTCCTGTTCGTTCTCGGGCAGCCCGCACACCTCTGCGTGGTGCTGGAAGCTCAGCTTCTCCCGTCGGCGGCCGGGGATGAACTTCCGGGCGACCCACGCGTAGTTGCGCAGGGTCTGGTAGTCCAGGGAGGTGTTCTCTATGGCCTGTTTGTACCGGTGGGGGTAGTTCTCCTGGCCGTAGATCAACCAGTCCCCCAGCCACCAGGCGGAGGCGTCGGAGATGACGAAGATGTGCTGTCCCCAGCGCTCCCAGTCGCCCATGGCCATGCCGTCGGGAAGGTGGAGGCTCGTGCGCCGGGTCGGGTTCCTGCTCCCCGTCCGCCGGCCGGCGAGGTCCACGGCGGGCCGGTGCTCGACCCCGCCCCGGGACTTCGTCCTTCCGTTCGTGTGACCCGGATTCGTCATAGTTTCCATGTGGTCCCCTCATCGACCCTCCCGCTCGGCAAGAGAAATCAACGCTCGGATCAGGATCATTCTCCCGTAGGGAAAATTGGGCTGACATCGGTAAGAGGGCTCACTGCGGGGGATTTTCGAACCGCGGAGGCAAAAGCTCGTAGAAGCGGCGAAAACAGGATTGCAGAAAGCACGCATGAAATGGAGAGCTGTCGGCGCGGAGACACCGACCCCTCGACAGGGGACTCAGCGGGCGCAGCGCGTTTGCATTACCCTGAACCAGACCAAAGCGGTCGACAACAAGGCCTGAACCTGAGTACCCCCTCGGTTGAATTCATGCTTGAAACAACCCTGCACACCGCCGCCGATACATCCACCGGCATGGCCGCGGACACAGCGTATGAGATAGACAAGCGAGCAGCAACCCCCAAATAATAGACACCTTGAGCAATAATTTGTTCACGGTGCGTCACGCAAGTGGGACCAGATTCCTTTTCTTTGGCCGAAACTTCTCCCGCCGATTCGCCGCCGGACCGCCGGCGCATAAGGCATTGCAAGGGAAGCGGACGCGCGTCCTCGACAAAAATAGCCGCCCGGATTAGATTCCCCTACCCTTCCCGAGAACAGCGAGGATTGCCGATGCGTATCTTGTTCACAACGTTCTCCGAGAAGGCTCACTTCATCGGAATGGTGCCCCTCGCGTGGGCTCTGCGCGCGGCCGGGCACGAGGTGCGCGTCGCCAGCCAGCCCGAACTGGCCCCCACCGTGGCGGCGACGGGCCTGCCCTTCGTCGGCGTGGGCACGGACCACCTGCTTCCCCAGGTCATCAGCTGGGTGGGGCGGATGGGGGAGGACATGCGGCCGGACTTCGACATGATGGGCGTGGCCGCCGCGGAGCCGCCGTCGTGGGAGGCGCTCCGGGCGGGGTACCGCGACGTGCTCGTCCCCCTGTGGTGGAAGGTCGTCAACGACCCGATGCTGGACGACCTGGTGTCGTTCTGCCGCGCATGGAGGCCCGACCTGGTCGTCTGGGAACCCCTGACCTTCGCCGGGGCGATCGCGGCACAGGCGTGCGGTGCCCCCCACGCGCGGTTCCTGTGGAGCCTGGACCTGTTCGCCGCCATGCGGGTGCAGTACCTGGAGCGCATGGGCGAGCGGCCCGGGGCCGACCGCGACGACCCCCTCCGCGCCTGGCTGGAGAACCGCGCCGCCCGCTACGGCGTCGGCTTCTCCGAGGACCTCGTCCGGGGGCGGGCCACCCTCGACCCCGTCCCCGACTCCCTGGGCGTCCCCGTGCCCACCGGCACCCGTCGGCTCCCCCTGCGCTACGTCCCCTACAACGGCAGGGCCGTGGTCCCCGACTGGCTGCGCACCCCGCCGGCGCGGCCCCGCGTCGCGCTCAGCCTCGGCATCACGGCCACACGGCGCCTGGGCGGCCACACCGTGGACGTGGGCACCCTCCTGGAGGGGCTGGCCGACCTGGACGTGGAGGTCGTCGCCACGCTGTCGGCGCCGGAGCAGGCCAAACTCGGCGCCGTGCCGCCCAACGCGCGCCTGGTCGAGTACGTGCCGCTGCACGCCCTCGCCCCCGCCTGCGACGCCATGATCACCCACGGTGGCGCGGGCACGGTCCTGACGGGCCTGGCCCACGGGGTGCCCCAGGCCGCGGTGCCGCACCACATGTACGACGAGCCGCTCCTGGCCTCGCTGGTGGCCGCGCAGGGGGCGGGGGTGGTCGTGGACCCGGCACGGGTCTCTCCGGACACGGTCCGTGAGAGTGTGCTGCGCCTGCTCGGCGATCCCGCCCACGCGGGGGCGGCGGGGCGGCTGCGCGAGGAGATGGCCGCCATGCCCTCCCCCGCCGACGTCGCCCGGGACCTGGCCGGCGCGGCGGGAGAGGGCGCTGGGCCGGCCCTCACTCGATCCTGACGTCCGGGACGTACTGGATCCAGCGGCCCCCGGCCTCGCGGAAGCCGACCTCCTTGGCCATGATCTCCTCGGCGTGGTTCCACGCCAGCAGGAGCGCGTAGTCGGGGTAGGAGGCCGTGAAGGCCTCGTGTCCGAGGACCCTGACGCCGGAGCCGGGGGTGAGGCGCCCCTGCTTGGCGGGCGTCGTGTCGCAGACGAACTCCAGGAGTTCGGCGTCGATCCCGCAGAAGTTGAGCACCGTCGCGCTCTTGGCGGTGGCGCCGTAGCCCACCACGCGCCTGCCCTGGTCGCGGAGGGAGCGCAGCTCCTTCGTCAGGCTCTCGCAGTTCCCCCTGACCCGGTCGCCGAAGGAGCGCAGCGCCTCCGGCGAGGTCAGGTCCCGCTCCTCCTCCTCGGCCAGGATCGCGGACACGGCCCGCGAGGGGGTGCGGGCGCCCTCCTTGGCCAGCGTGTAGCGCAGCTCCCCGCCGTGGGTGGGCAGGCGCTCGACGTCGACCAGGTCCAGCCCGAACCGCCGGGCCATGTTGCGCACGGAGGTGGCGGTGAACAGGAAGAAGTGCTCGTCGTAGAACTGGTCGAAGGACGCCTTCGCGCTGACGTCGCCGAAGTAGGGGTCCTCGAAGACGAACACCCCGTCGGGGGCCAGCAGCTCCCCGATCCCCTCCAGGACCGAGTCCACGTACGGGATGTGGCAGAACGTGTTGGCGGCGTAGACGACGTCGGCGGGGCCGTCCTCCTCGCGGACGCGCAGCGCGGTCTCCTTCTCGAAGAACGCGTTGCGCACGCGGACGCCCTTGGAGCGGGCGACCTCGGAGACGGCTCCGGACGGCTCCATCCCGAGGTGGCGCACCCCGGCCCGGGCCACGGTCTCCAGCATGACGCCGTCGTTGCAGCCCAGCTCGACCACGAAGGGGTCGGGCCCGGTCAGGTGCTCGGCGAGCAGCTTCTCCGCGGTGGCCTCGAAGTGGGCGCGCATGACGGTGGAGCCGGAGGAGTAGTAGGGGTAGCCCTCGTGGAACATGCGCTCCCTGGGCACCTCCTCCATCAACTGCACCATCTGACAGTCCGGACAGGCGCCGACGGCCAGGCGGTAGAAGAACTCCTCGCCGGTGTCGTCGGGCTCGCGGAAGGCGTCCGACAGCGGCTGGCGGCCGAAGTCCATGAACTCGGTGACCGTTCCTCGGCAGACACGGCACGTGGTGGTGGGGACCAACCTGAACTCCTCGCGGGCGTCGTGGGACGGGCGCGCCGGGGGTCGGCGGCCCGGGATCGTCGGGCGGCCGGTGGTCGGCCGCCCGACGGGCGGGGGTCAGTCCGTGGTGTTCTCCTGCTGTTCGAGCCACCACGGGCTCTCCTCGGCCCACTCGATGGTGCGGGCCACCCCCTCCCGCAGGGAGGTGGTGCTCTTCCACCCCAGGAGGGAGAGGATCTTCCCGGCGTCGGGGATGCGCCGGTCGAGGTCCTGGTAGGAGTCGCCGAACCTGTCCCGGGTGTCGATCGACGTGAGGCCGACGCGCCCCCCGGTGAGCTCCACGACGAGGTCGACCGCCTCGCGGATCGTGACCTCGTCCGAGCTGCCGACGTTGAAGCACTCCCCGTCCGCCTCGGGCCGGGTGCCGATCTCGACGGTGGCGTCGACGGCGTCGTCGATGTAGGTGAAGCTCCGGGTCTGGCTGCCCTCGTCGTAGACGATCGGGGGCTCCCCGCGCAGCGCCCGGTGGACGCTGCGGCTGATGAGGAAGGCCGGGCGCTGGCGCGGCCCGTAGAGGTTGAAGTAGCGGACGATGGAGGCGTTGAGGCCCCGCTCCCGCATGTAGCCGAACGTCAGGTGCTCGGCCAGCGCCTTGCTGGAGGAGTAGCTCCACCGGTTGGCCGACGTCGTCCCGAGGATCCGGTCGGCGTCCTCCTTCCAGGGGACGTCCGGGTTCTTGCCGAACACCTCGCTGGTGCTGGCGAAGACCACCTTGGCCCCGACCCGCTGGGCCCGGTCGAGCACGTTGCGGGTCCCCGTGAAGTTGACGTCGATGACGTCGAGGGGGGATTCCAGGTAGCGGTCCACCCCCACGACGGCGGCGAGGTGGTACACCACGTCCACCCCGCTCGTGATGGCCTCGGCGAGCTGGTCCGCGGAGCTGACACTGCCCCGGACGTACTCGACCTCGGTCCAGGAGGGCGCGGGTTTGGGCCGCGCCCCCTTCGAGTCGAAGACGACGACCTCGTCCCCCCTGCGCAGGAGGCGGTCGACGAGGTGGCTTCCGACGAAGCCGTTTCCCCCGGTCACTACGGCACGCGCCACGGCGTCTACCGTCCTATCCCTCGGTAGGTGAATCCGAGCCCCGTGAGGGACTCGACGGTCTGCTCGTCGAAGTGGGCCCGGCCGTCCAGGAACAGGCATCCCGGGGCGGTGAGCGCGCGGAGCGCGGCCATGTCCAGTTCGGCGAACTCATCGTGCCACGCGAGAACCGCGAGGCAGTCGGCACCGGACGCCGCCCCTTCCACGCCGGACGAGGGCTCCACGCCGAACTCCTTGCGGATCTCGTCGGGGTCCGCGAGCGGGTCGAAGAGCGCCACGTCGGCCCCGGCCTCGCGGAGCGCGGAGACCACGGGCAGGGTGGGGGTCGACCTCAGGTCGCCGGTGTTGTTCTTGAAGGACAGCCCCAGCACGGCCACCCGCGACCGGTCGGCGGGGGTGCCCAGGGCGGCGAGGCCGTCCACGATGAGCCCGGCGACGTAGCCGGGCATCGCCTCGTTGGCCTCGCGCGCGGTGACCACGGTGCTGAGGTCGACCCCCCGTTCCCGGGCGGAGCGCCAGAGCATCCAGGGGTCCTTGGTCAGGCAGGAGCCGCCCACGCCGACGCCCGGTGAGAGGACGTTGATGTTCCCCTTCCCCTTGGGCACCTCGTTGGTCGCCGCGATGACCTCCATGGCGTCCACCCCGATGGCCGCGCAGTAGCGCGCGAGCTCGTTGGCCAGGGCGATGTTGTGGTCGATCCACCAGTTGTTGAGGAGTTTCACCGTCTCGGCGGCCTCGATGGAGGAGCAGGGGACGGTCTCGACGCCGAGCCCGGCCCGCCAGAACCGCTCGGCCGCGGCTCCGGACCGCTCGTCCCAGCCGCCGACGACCACGGGGAGCCGGCGGATCTCGGCCAGCGCGCTGCCCTGGGAGAGGCGTTCGGGGCAGAAGGCCAGCCCGAAGTCCTCGCCGCAGGTCAGGCCCCCGCCCTCCAGCAGCGGTGCGACGAGGGCGCGGGTCGTGCCCGGGGGGACCGTGCTCTTGAAGATGACGACCTGTCCGGCCCGCAGGTGCAGCCCGATCTCGGTCGCGGCGCTCTCGACCTGCGTCTCGACGAGCGTGCCGTCCTCCTGGACCGGGGTGCCGACGGCGATCACGACCACGTCCGTATCGGAGATCGCGGCGAAGTCGGTGGTGACGCGCAGGCGGCCGGACCCCCGGCCCTTGGCCACCAGTTCGGGCAGCCCCGGCTCCTTGAGACGGCAGCGGCCCGCCTCCATCTCCTCGATCAGGGAGGCGTCGACGTCGACGCCGACGACGTCCACCCCGTTGTCGGCCAGGCTGACGGCGACGCACGATCCCACGTATCCCAGGCCGACGACCGAGACGGTGATGTCCTCCCGATCCAGCAGGAAACGCATATGAGCTCCATTCGACTCTCACCCCGGCGGCACAGGGAAAACAGGTCCCGAGGGATCTTGACGAGAAAGGATCGGTCCAGTATCCGGCCATTCACCTGTCCGGCGGATCGGCCGGTGCCTGGGAATCTACTTCATGCGCGCGGGGCGCACGGGGCAGCACCGGGGAAGTCCTCGTCGGAGGCGGGGCGAACGACTTCCCTACAATCTCCCTTGCCGAAGATAAATGAGGCCCCGGCCGGTTCAGGTGGGCAATGATATGCGCGCGGAAGCAACTCTTGGCAAACCCGGTCGCGTGCCGATTGGTTCGGCCGCCGGGAAAGAATACGCCGCGGCCGGGGCGGACCCGCGGCGCCGGGGGCCTCCCGGCCCGCTCCCGCGGCCGGCGGACGACACAGGGACGGAGGCGATGGCCGTGCGCGTGCTGATCGCGACGCAGGCGGAGAGAACCCACTTCCTGGGGATGGTGCCCCTGGCGTGGGCCCTGCGGGCCGCGGGGCACGAGGTGCGGGTGGCGAGCCAGCCCGCGCTGGGGCCGACGGTGGCGGCGACGGGTCTGCCCTTCGTCCCCGTGGGGCGGGACCACCTCCTGCGCCGGGTCATGCGCCAGTACCACGCGATGACGGGCGGGGAGGAGGACGAGTTCGACATGGCGGAGGACCGGGACGAGGTCCTCACCTGGGAGTACCTGCTGGAGGGCTACCGCCTGATGGTCCCGTGGTGGTGGCGGATGGTGAACGACCCCATGGAGCAGGACCTGGTGGCGCTGTGCCGGGAGTGGAGGCCCGACCTGGTCGTCTGGGAGCCCATCACCTTCTCCGGAGCGATCGCGGCGCAGGCGTGCGGGGCGGCCCACGTGCGCTACCTGTGGGGCGCCGACATCTTCGCCCGCACCCGCCGCCGCTTCCTCGCGCGGATGGCCGAGCAGCCCCCGGCCGAGCGAGAAGACCCCCTGGCCGCCTGGCTGGGCGCCCGCGCCGCCCGCCACGGCGTCGAGTACTCCGAGACCCTGGTCCACGGACAGGCCACCATCGAACAGATCCCCGCCTCCCTCAGGGTCCCCACCCCCCACGACCTCACCTACCTGCCCATGCGCTACGTCCCCTACAACGGCAGGGCCGTGATCCCCCACTGGCTGCGCACCCCACCCGAGCGCCCCCGCATCGCCCTCACCCTCGGCACCAGCGCGGCCGAGTGGTACGGGGAGCACCAGCTCTCGCCCAAGGACGCGCTGGAGGGGCTGGCCGACCTGGACGCGGAGGTCGTCGCGACTCTTCCCGCCCACGAACAGGACGCCCTCGGCCCCGTCCCCGCCAACACCCGCCTGACCGAGTACGTGCCCCTGCACGCACTCGCCCCCACCTGCGACGCGATGATCACCCACGGCGGACCCGGCACCGTCCTGACCGCCCTCACCGGCGGCACCCCCCAGCTCATGGCCCCCAACGTCAACATGTTCGACACCGTGCTGCTGTCGGGCCGGGTGCGGGACCGGGGCGCCGCCCTCGTCCTGGACCCCGACCGGGTCACCCCCGACGCCGTGGCCGCCGGGATACGCGCACTCCTGGACGACCCCCGCCACACCCGGGCCGCCGACGCCCTGCGCCAGGAGATGGCCGCCATGCCCACACCCGCCGACCTCGCCCACACCCTCACCGACCGGCGCTGACCGGCGCCGACCCCGCACCGAACCCCGGTCCACGGGGCACCGCGCGGGTCGCGCGAGGCCGGACGGGGCCGGGGCTCCTCCGGCGTGCGGCGGGGCGCCCCCGAACCGCCGGCGGCGCCCCGCTCAGGTCGGCCCCAGGGACCCCTCCCGCACCAGGTCGGCCAGGACGCGCGCCGTCTCGGCGGGGGAGGGCATGGCGGCCATCTCCTCGCGCAGCAGCCCCGCCGCCGCGGCGTGCCGGGGGTCCTCGACCAGGCGGCGCGCGGTGTCCCGCAGGCTCACGGCCCCGGCGTCCTCCGGCAGCACCACCAGCCCCGCCCCCTGGCGCTCCACCAGCCGCGACAGCAGGGGCGCGTCCAGCCGGGGCCCGGGCACGAGCAGTTGGGGCACCCCGTGGGACAGCCCCGAGCACAGGGTGCCGGGTCCGGAGTGCGTGATCATGGCCGCGCAGGTCGGCGCCAGGACGTGCAGGGGCGCGTAGCCCACCAGCCGCACGTTGTCGGGGAGCGGGCCGAGCCCGGCCTCCTCCTCCGGCGGCAGGGTCGCGACGATCTCCGCGTCCAGCTCCCCCAGCCCCCGCAGGACCTCGCCCAGCGAGAACGTGTGCCCCCCGAACCACTCGGTCGTGCTGCTTCCCACGCTCAGCGCGATGCGGGGGCGTTCGGGCGGGGTGCGCAGCCAGTCGGGGACCACGGCCCTGCCGTTGTAGGGGACGTAGCGCAGGGGGAGGCGCCGGGCGCCGGTGGGCGCGGACAGGGTCAGGGAGTCGGGGAGGTAGTCCAGGGTGGCCTGTCCCCGGACGAGGTCCTCGGAGAACTCCACCCCGTAGCGGGCGGCGCGGTTCTCCAGCCAGGCGCGGACGGGGTCGTCGCGGTCGGCCTCGGGCTGCTCGCCCATGCGCTCCAGGTACTGCACCCGCATGGCGGCGAACAGGTCCAGGCTCCACAGGAACCGCGCGTGGGGCGCACCGCACGCCTGCGCCGCGATCGCCCCCGCGAACGTGGTCGCCTCCCACACCACCAGGTCGGGCTTCCATGCGCGGCAGAACGACACCAGGTCGTCCAGCATCGGGTCGTTGACCATCCGCCACCACCAGGCCGCCGTGTCCCGCGCGCCCCACCGCAGCTCGTCCCACGACAGGTCGTCGTCCCAGGCCTCGCCGACGTCGAACAGCCCCGGGGCCTCTCCCTCACCCCACTGGGTCACCACCTCGAAGTGCTTCTTCAGGAGGTGGTCGCGTCCGACCGCGACCGCGGACAGCCCCGCCCGGGCCAGGAACCCCGTCAGTTCCGGCTGGCTGGCGACGCGGACCTCGTGTCCGGCGGCGCGCAGTGCCCACGCGAGGGACACCATGCCGATGAAGTGCGTCTTCTCCGCGTAGGAGGCGAGCAGTACACGCAAGGGGGCATCTCCGGACAGGAGCCGGAACCGCCGGAGGGCCGGTTCCGGGAGGGGCGGGCGGTGGGGTGCGGCGCGGCGGCGGGAGCAGGGGCTCCGGGCACGGCGGGACGCGGTTGTCGCGGGGTACGGTGCCCTTCGTCCGCGGGCGCCGGGGCTGCCTCTCCGCCGCCGGATCGCGAGCATAGCGGCGCGGGGTCCGCCCGGACGTGGAAGTCTTCTCCACGAGGCCCTTTCCGGATCCTTCCGGAGCGATAACGGCGGCATCCGGCGGCCGGCGCACCCGCACGAGTTCCGTTCGACCCCGAGTCCAGCTTTCTCTGCGAGACACCATGAAACAGGGGAGAGAATGCAGTACACACGCCTTGGCCGTACCGCGCTGGAGGTCAGCCGCCTCTGCCTGGGAACGCTGAATTTCGGCGTGAACACTCCGCGGGACGAGAGTTTCGCGATGATGGACAGCGCGCTCGAACACGGCGTCAACTTCTTCGACACCGCCAACCACTACGGGTGGCAGGTGCACAAGGGAATGACCGAGGAACTCATCGGCGAATGGTTCGACAAGGGCGAGGGGCGCCGCGACCGTTCCATTGTGGCGACCAAGGTCTTCAACCCCATGAGCGACTGGCCCAACGACCGCGGCCTCTCGGCCCGCCACATCATCGCTTCGTGCGAGGAGTCGCTGCGCAGGCTGCGCACGGACTGGATCGACCTCTTCCAGATGCACCACGTGGACCGCAACGCGCCGTGGGAGGAGGTCTGGCAGGCGATGGAGATCCTCGTCCACCAGGGCAAGGTGCGCTACGTGGGCTCCTCCAACTTCGCGGGCTGGCACCTGGCCTCCGCCCAGGAGGCCGCGAACCGGCGCAACTTCCTCGGCCTGGTCTCGGAGCAGTGCGCGTACAACCTGGTCACGCGCCACGTGGAGCTGGAGGTCCTGCCCGCGGCGGCGTCCTACGGCATCGGGATCCTGACCTGGTCGCCGCTGCACGGCGGCCTGCTGGGCGGCGCCATCCGCAAGCTCCGCGAGGGCACCGCCGTCAAGACGGCCAAGAGCCGGGCGATGGAGGTGCTGCGCGAGCGCGGGGACACGATCGCCGCCTACGAGGACCTCTGCGACTCCGTGGGCCGCGACCCGGCCGAGCTGTCGATCGCGTGGGTGCTCTCCCGTCCGGGGGTCAACTCGACCATCGTCGGACCGCGCACCCTGGGCCAGCTCGACGGTGCGATCCGGGCCCTGGAGACGGGGATCGACGCGGAGACCGCCGAACGGATCGACGCCCTGTTCCCCCCGGTGGGCAAGGGCGGCCCCGCGCCCGAGGCCTGGTCGTGGTGAGACCGGGGGCCCGGCGGGCCCCCGGTCCCCCTCACGCGGTCGTCCGCCGGCCGGTCCTCCGGACGCGGGCTCCGGGGCCTGTCCGCGTCCGGCGCCTCCCGCGTCTCAGGAGCCGGGCGGGGCGTCGGCGATCCGCACCACGGCACAGGAGAGCGTGACCCCCGAGCCCAGCCCGCCCAGGACCACGTGGTCCCCGGGCCGGACGCCGCCCTCGTCCAGCAGGTGGCGCAGCCCGATGAAGGGGTCGGCGGCCCCGATGTGGCCGATGGTCCGGCCGTGGCTCCACGTCGACTTCTCCATGGGGAGCTTGAGGACGTCCATCCAGCGGTGCTCCACCGCTCCCGGGCCCAGGTTGCTGAAGGTGGCGCGGGCGATGTCGCCGAAGCCCACCCCGGCCTCCGCGAGGGTGCGGCCGACCAGCAGCATCATCTTCTGCTGGAGGGTGAACCAGGCGAGGTCCACCTCCGGGTCCTCCTCCCCCTTCTTGGTGAGGGCGCGCCCCCGGGCGCGAAGGTCCAGTGCGGTGCCGGTCGTGGCCGCCGGGGGGAACTCGGGCTCCCCCGCCCGGTGCAGCTCCTCCAGCTCGGGGACGACCATCGAGCCCACCGAGAGCACCCGGGCCAGGCCGGGGGCCCGCCCCAGGAGGACCGCGCAGGCGCCGTCTCCCATCACGAAGGCTCCCGAGCGCCACCTGTCGACGTTCGGGGTGCTGAAGTTGTCGGCCGCGACGAGGAGTGCGGTGGCGCTCTCCGGGGCGCCGCGCAGGTGCGGCTCGGTCAGCTCCATCGCGGTGAACAGGGCGTTGCACCCCTGGCGCAGCTCCCCCGCGATGACGTCGCCCCGGACGAGGTGGTGCTGGAGGTGGTACTGCGGGAACCAGACGTCGGGGCCCTGGTGCCAGATGTCCGTGTAGAGGAGGACGCGCGTGTCGTCGGGGTCGGCCCCCGCCTGGTCGTACGCCTCGCGGGCGCTGCGGAGCGCCATCTCCGGGGCGGGGAGCTCGCCCGCGACGGCGGCGCCGGCCATGTCGTGGACGGCCGCCTCCTCCGCCGTGGTGAGTCCCTCGGCCACGGCGGTCTCCACGCTCACCCGGGTCTCGGGGAGGTACACACCGAGGCCCCGGATCCATAGTTCTGGCGTCTGCAAGGCGAACCCTTCCCTGTGGGGTGCGACCTGGCGGTACGCCCCGTCTGACATGCGAACCCCCCGTCCGTGACGCGGACGGGGCGGGTGGGGCCGGGCGGGCGGCGGACGGTCGGCCCGCCGCGCGGCCGGTCTCAGGCGTCCCGGTGCACCCACTCGCCGGACCTGGCCCGGGCCTCCTCCGCGAGGGCGTCGCGCACGGCCCGCACCTCGGCGGCGAGGGGGCGGTCCCGGTCCAGCGGCGGGGACAGCTCCGCGATCCGGGCCCACAGCCCCGTCTCCCCGGTCCTGCCGGTGAGCGCGGCGAGCTGGGCCAGGCCCACGCCGAGCGAGCCGACGACCAGCCACGCCAGGTCCAGGGCCTGGGCCAGGGAGTTCGCGCCGTTGAGCGCCATGGGCACGTGGTCCTGGTTCCCGTTGTTGCAGGGCAGGGCGGTGAGGGTGGCGGGGGTCACGAGTTGGCGGATCCGCGAGACGAACGAGGTGGCGCTGACCTGGACCCCGGCCAGGCCGCTCCCCGCCCCGGGCCGGGGGGTGAGCATCGGCGGGAGTCCGCCGTTGGTGTCCGAGCCGCAGAGCAGGGACAGCTGCCGGTCGGCCATGTAGGCCACCTGCTGGAGGGCCAGGCCGAGCTGGTCCGAGCACAGGCCCACGGGCATCGCGTGGAAGTTGCCGCCGTGCAGGACCTCTCCCTCGCTGCTGACGGGGTTGTCGGTGGTCCCCACCGCCTCGCGCAGCAGGATGCGCTCCGCGGCGGCGAGCTGGTCGAGCACCGCGCCGAGGATCTGCGGCGCGCACCTGAGGCTGTAAGGCTCCTGGAGGGGCCTGGCCTCGTCGCGCTCGGCTCCGGCGGGGATGCCGGACCTGATCCACGCGGCGGCGGCGGCCTGGCCGTTCTGTCCGCGGGCCTCCGCGATCCCCGCCGCGTACGCCTGGGGGTTGGCCCCCAGCAGGTCCACCATCCGGGCGGTCATCAGCGCCGACGCGCGGACCACGTCCTCGACCTGGCGGTGGTTGTCGACGGTGACGGCGAGGCTGACCCCGCTGCCGTTGACGAAGGACAAAGCCTCGCGTGCGTTCCACCGGACCGGGGACGCGCCCAGGCGGCCCAGGGCCTCGGCGGCGGGTCTGCGCGACCAGGCGCCGGAGTCCTCGCGCACCCAGGCCTCGCCCTGGCCCGCGAACGCCAGAGCCGCGCTGGCCAGGGGCTGGAGGTCCCCGCTGGCGCTCACCGTGCCCTCACGCGGGATGACGGGGGTGAAACCGCGGTTCCACAGCCCGACGAGCTCCTGCCAGAAGTCGACCGACACCGCGGAGTAGCCGCGGCGCATGCTCGTGAGCCGGAGGGCGACCACGAGTCGGCTGACCTCGGGCGACAGCGGCTCCCCCTGCGCGCTGCCGAGGTGGGCGATGAGCCCGTCCCCCTGCTCGCCCGCGGACTCCGAGGCGGGGAAGGCCACGAGCGGGCCGAAGCCGCGCGTGACCCCGTAGACGTCGGCGCCGTCGGCCAGGTGCTTGGCCATGGTCGTGGCGCTGGCCTGCATCCGCGAGAGGTCGTCGTCGGTCCAGCCGATGCTCGCGTCCCACGCGGCCCGGCGGACGACCTCGGCCAGGCTGGTCGGCGTTGGCGTCATCTGTCCACTCCTTCGGGGCGGGCGCGCGCGGACTGCACGCGCCGAAGTTTGCCTGTCTCGGAGCGGTCGATCCGCTCCACCGTCCGCACGCTGCGGGGACGGTACTCGATCCGGTCGAGTGCCCTCCGGAGCTCCTCCGCGTCGGGGGTCCCGGCCGACGCCGGGACGATCAGGAGGTCGAAGTGCTCCCCGGTCAGCGGGTCGAGCACCGGGACGCACGCCAGGTCCTCGCAGTCGAGGACGTCGACCAGCCTCTCCTCCATGAGGTCGAGGTCCAGGCGCCGCCCGTTGACGTTGACGAGCCGGGTCCGGCGTCCCGCGAACCCGAAGGTCCGGTCGCCGAGCCGGACCACGTGGTCGTCCATCCGGCACTCCGCGACCGGGGACCCCGTCCCGGGCCGCGCGATGCGGGGGCTGCGGACCACCAGGGGGGCCTCCGTCCCGGGGCGGTCCGGGCCGTGCCCGAACTCGACGTCGGAGAACAGGTGCCACGGGGGGTTGTGGGGGTTCCACTCGCGGTGGGCGACGCCGCCGGTCTCCGTGGATCCGAAGATCTCGGTCAGGCTCGCGCGGTCGCCCGCCGCGGAGAGCAGGTCGTTCGCGCTGCGCGGGACCACCGCCGTGCTGTGGACGAACGCGAGGCGTTCGGCCGCGTCGGTCCAGTTCGTGCGGCCGAGGAGGATCCGGAAGGTCCAGGGGATCGCCATCACCGCCCAGCGGCGGTGGTCGGGGGGCGGCAGCTGGGCGAACTGGGGCACGTACCAGGCGGGCACGCCGAGGAGTGCGGGCACGAGCACGCTGGCGAGCATCCCGTAGAGGTGCCGCGGCGGCGCGAAGGACACGACCGCCTCGGGGCGGGCGTCCTCCAGCAGCGCGGCGAGCAGGCCCGCCTCCGACACGAGCTGCTCGCGGGTGCGGTGCCAGACGGTCGGACGGCCGGTGCTTCCCGAGGTGGTGAACGCCGTCTCGGGGGGCAGCAGGCGGCCGAGGACCTGTTCCGCGGGTTCGTCCAGCGCGTCCCAGCGCACCGTCCACGGCCGTTCCGAGAGTTCGGGCGCCGCGGGGAGCCGTGTGATGAGGTCGCCGGGGGAGAGCTCGTCAACCGACACGTGAGTCCTGATCCGATCGGGGGTCGGGTCCCGGGCGGGGGTCCGGGACGGGGGATACGGGTCCGTGCCGGCGTCGTCTGCTGTCCCGCCGGCGGGACGGGCGGGCCGGGCGCGGGGACGCCTCAGCCGCCGTCCTCCGCTTGGGAGAGGCGCTTCTTCAGCGGTTCCCACCACGCGCGGTTCTCCGTGTACCAGGCGACGGTGCGGGCCAACCCCTCCTCGAAGGAGACGGCGGGCCGGTAGCCCAGCCGCTCGGCGGCCTTGGTCCCGTCCACGGAGTAGCGGCGGTCGTGGCCCTTGCGGTCGGCGACGAAGCGGACCATCGAGGCGTCGTGCCCGAGCAGCTCCAGGAGCGCGTCGGTGACCTCCAGGTTCCGCTTCTCGACCGATCCGCCGATGTTGTAGACCTCGCCGGGCTCACCGTGCTCGGCCGCCAGGGCGAGGGCGTCGCAGTGGTCGTCCACGTGGACCCACTCGCGGACGTTGCCGCCGTCCCCGTAGACGGGCACCGGCGTCCCGTCCAGCAGGTTGGTCACGAAGAGCGGGATCATCTTCTCCGGGAACTGGAACGGCCCGTAGTTGTTGGCGCACCGGGTGACGCAGACCCGCATGCCGTAGGTCCGGTGGAAGGACCGCGCCAGGAGGTCGGAGGCGCTCTTGGAGGCCGAGTACGGGGAGTTGGGCTCCAGGGGGTCGGTCTCGACCCACGACCCCGAGCCGAGCGTCCCGTAGACCTCGTCCGTGGAGACCAGGACGAAGTTCTCCACGTTCTCGGCCAGGGCCGAGTCCAGCAGGTGGAAGGTGCCCATGACGTTGGTGCGGACGAAGCAGCCGGCGTCCGAGATCGAACGGTCCACGTGTGTCTCGGCGGCGCAGTGCACCACGAGGGACACCCCGCCCATGAGTTCGCGCACGAGCTGTTCGTCGCACACGTCACCCCGGACGAAGGTCAGGCGCGGGTCGTCGGCCACGGAGGCCAGGCTCTCCGTCGTGCCGGCGTAGGTCAGCTTGTCCAGGACCACGATCTCGGCGTCCGCGTACCGCGGATAGGAGCCGGCGAGGACACGTCTGACGAAATTGGAACCGATGAATCCGGCGCCACCGGTGACCAGGATCTTCATACACCCGCACCCTGCCACACCCCCGCCGCCCTGCGGGCGGCCTCCATGACGTACGCGCCATAGCGGGAATTGGGCATCTCTTCCCCGAGCCGATAGCACTCGTCCGCTCCGATGAAGCCCATGTGCAAGGCGATCTCCTCAAGACAGGCGACCCGGACACCGGTCCCCCGGGCCGTGGTGGAAACGTATCGGCTTCCCTCCAACAGGGATTCCTCGGTGCCGAGGTCGAGCCAGGTTATTTCGCTCCCCATGGTCACGAGTTCGGCCCGGCCCCTTTCCAGGTAGACGCGGTTGACATCGGTGATCTCCAGTTCGCCCCGCGCGGAGGGGACGATGCTCTCGGCGATGTCCACCACGTCCTGGTCGTAGAAGTAGAGGCCCGTGACCGCGCAGTCCGAGCGCGGGGCGGCCGGCTTCTCCTCCAGGCTCTCGAACCTGCCCATGTCCCCGAATCCCGCGACCGCGTACTGCCGGGGGTCGCTCACCCTGGATCCGAAGAGCGTGCACCCGGACGTCGAGGTCGCGGCCCGGTCGAGCAGTCCGCCGAAGCCCTCGCCGTGAAAGATGTTGTCCCCCAGGACGAGGGCGCTACGGCTCCCCCGGATGTGGTCCCGGCCGATGAGCAGCGCCTCGGCGATCCCCTTGGGCTCGGGCTGGGTCGCGTACCGGATCTCGATCCCCAGCGAACTCCCGGTGCCGAGCACCTGACGGATGAGGGGAAGGCTCTCGGGATTGGTGATCAGGAGGATCTCGCGGATTCCAGCCGTCATCAGCACGGAGATCGGGTAGTAGAACATCGGCTTGTCGTAAACCGGGAAAAGGTGTTTGGAAATACTTCGGGCAGCGGGAAACAGGCGGCTGCCAGTGCCACCCGCCAACACAATACCTTTCATGGTGACTCCCAGAGAGGTCCGAACATCGATATTGCCGGGCAAGTACGGCGCGAACATACCGCTGCGCTACGCCCACCGGCCTGGATCCAGCACCGGTGCTAGGCTCCCAGAACCTCTTCCGAAGGGATCGACACAACCGTACCGCCACGCCGGCTCGGAAGAGGAGAACAGGTTCGGAGTGCAACACCCGCAATGAACATGCAGCGGGCCGGGCTTGTCAAGGAGCGGTGTCGGCTTTCACCGATCGGACCATCGAAATCCCGGAAGTGGGGAACACCTTGCGAATCGTCGTCGCGGCATACGCGGACAAGGCTTATTTCTTTGGCATGGTGCCGACGGCGTGGGCGCTGCGTGCCGCCGGACACGAGGTGCGGATCGCCACCCAGCCCTCCATGACCGAGGCGGCCGCCGAGACGGGCCTGACCGTGGTGCCGGTCGGGGGCGACCACACCCTCGCCGAGGTCGTGGCCCACGGGCGCGAGGAGCCGGGCGAGTCCATCTTCGACCTCTCCGAGGAGCGCCCGGAGCGGCTGGGCGAGGAGAGCCTGCGCGACGCCTACGAGGACCACGTCACCTGGTGGTGGAGACTCGTCAACGAGCCGATGGCGGAGGACCTCGTGGCGTTCTGCCGCGAGTGGAAGCCGGACCTGGTCCTGTGGGAGCCGAGCACCTACTCCGGGGCGATCGCCGCCGAGGCGTGCGGCGCGGCCCACGGGCGGTTCCTGTGGAGCGTCGACCTCTTCGCGCGCCTGCGCGGCCTCTACCGGGCGGCCGACCCCGACCCGGCCGTACCCGACGCGCTCACCGCCTGGCTCACCGAGGCCGCGGCCGCGTTCGGCGTGGACTTCTCCGAGGACCTCGTCCTGGGCCAGTTCTCCGTGCACCAGCTCCCCGAGGCGCTGCGGCTGCGGGAGCTGGAGACCGGTACGCACCTGAGCGTGCGCCCGGTGCCCTACGGCGGGAGCGCGGTCCTGCCGGCGTGGGCCCGCGAGGAGCCCAAGGGCCGGCGCGTGCTCGTCGACTGGGGTTCCTGGAGCAAGTCCCCGGAGGGCGCCGCCTCGTTCGTCGACGTGGTCGACGCGCTGATGGAGCTGGAGGCCGAGCCGGTCGTGCTCTCCCCGCGCTCCTGGGAGGACGCGCTGCCGGCGCTCCCGCCGGAGGTCCGGGTCGCCGACACGGCGGCCGCCCACCTGCTGATGGGGTCGTGCTCGCTGCTGGTGCACGGCGGGGGCTTCGACTCGTACTGCAACGCCCTGGTGGAGGGGCTCCCGCAGTTCGTCGTGCTCAACGCCGACCAGTTCGACGGGGGCCTGATCACGCGCGCGCTCCAGGACCGGGGCGCCCTGCGCTCGGTGTCCCTCGCCTCGGCCCTGTCCGAGGGGGTCGACCAGCACCTGGCCGCCGTCCTCGACGGTCCCGGGGTGAGGGAGGCGGCCGAGCGGATGCGTGACGAGACCCTGTCCGCCCCCGCCCCGGACCAGCTGGTCCCGGCCCTGGAGCGGATCGCCGCCCTCCGGGGCGCCGGCGGGGCCTGAGGGGTCGGACCGGTCAGCGCCGGTCGGCGAGGCCGGTGAGGGTGCGGGCGAGGTCGGCGGGTGTGGGCATGGCGGCGATGTCGTGTCGCAGGGTGTGTGCGGCGCGGGTGAAGGACGGGTCGCGCAGGAGGGCGCCGACGCCGTCGGCGACGGCCTCGGGGGTGACGCGGTCGGGGGGCAGGAGCAGGGCGGCGCCCCGGTCCCGCACCAGGCCGGACAGCACCGGGATGTCGAACATCCGGGGGTGCGGCGCCAGGAGTTGCGGGATCCCGCTGCTCAGCGCGGTCAGGACGGTGCCGGGACCGCCGTGGGTGACCATGGCGGCGCAGGTGGGGGCGAGTGCGTGCAGGGGCACGTACTCGACCAGACGCGTGTTGGCGGGGACGGCGCCGAGCTTGGCCTGCTCGTGGGCGGGCAGGGTCGCCACGACCTCCACGTCCAGATCGGCCAGCCCCTCCAGGAGGGTGCCCACGTCGACCGTGTAGCCGCCCAGTCTCAGGCTCGCGCTCGTGCCGAGGCTGAGCCCGACGCGGGGGCGTTCCGGCGGGGTGCGCAGCCAGTCGGGGACCACGGCCCTGCCGTTGTAGGGCACATAGCGCACGGGCAGGTAGTCCAGGTGGGAGGGCGTGTCCACCCTCAGGGACGCGGGGACCTGCTCGATGGTGGCCTGGCCGTGGACCAGCTCCTCGGAGAACTCCACCCCGTACCGGGCGGCGCGCGCCCCCAGCCAGGCGGCCAGGGGGTCCTCCCGGTCTGTCTCGGGCTGCTCGGCCATCCGCGCCAGGAACCGCGCGCGGACCCGGGCGAACAGGTCCACGCTCCACAGGTGCCGCACGTGCGCGGCGCCGCACAGCTCGGCGGCGAGGGGGGCCGCGTACGTCGACGGCTCCCACACGACGAGGTCGGGTCCCCACTCCCGGCAGAACGCCACCAGGTCGTCCAGCATGGGGTCGTTCACCATCCGCCACCACCAGGTGACCACCTTGCCGTAGCCCTCGCGCAGGTGGTCCCAGGTGAGGACCTCGTCCCGGTCCTCCGCCATGTCGAAGTCCAGATGCCGGTCGGCCAGCCCGTTCCGGCTGACCCTGGCGAAGTGGTGGTCCCTGCCGACGGGGACGAAGGGCAGTCCCGCCCCTGCGGCCACGGACCGCAGGTGCGGCTGGCTCGCCACCCGCACCTCGTGCCCGGCCGCCCTCAGGGCCCACGCCAGGGGCACCGTCCCCAGGAAGTGGGTCCTCTCCGCCTGCGTCGCGATCAGCACCCTCATCGCGGCCGCCGCCCCGCGCCCCCGTGCCGGACGGCGCTCACGCCGACCCGGTCCCCGCAGCCGCCGCGCGTACGTAGACGGCGCCGGCCGCGTCCCACTCCTCCCGGTAGACGGCGAAGATCCGCACGGAGCGCAGCCTCTCCCCGTCGCGCAGGTACTCGGTCAGGGTGCCCTCCCGGGGCGTCGGCGTCCCCGTCGCGCGCAGGCCCGGGAGCCCGCTGTCGACCACCCAGAAGTAGACCTTGCGGATGTTCCACATCGAGAAGGCGTAGTTGACGGCCAGGGCGTGGGCGTCCGTCACGCCCTCCTCCCCGAGCAGTGCCGTGTCCAGGGCGAGGGCGCACTTCACGTAGCGCCCGTTCGGGTTGAGGGAGTGCAGGGAGGCGTACCCGCAGACCCGGCCGGACTCCGGGTCCTCCACGAAGAACTGGGCGGCCACGCCATCGAACTGCCTGGGCCAGAGCGAGGTGAAGACGTCGCGGCTCGGCATCCCGGCCAGACCGAGCCCGGAGAGCTCGTCGTGGATCGCCTCCCCGAACCTCTCGCCGGTGGACGCGAGCCTGGCCGACCGCGTCTCCAGATGGGGGAAAACGATCTCGTGCACAACTTCTCCCGACACTTCTGGGCAGAGCAGAGAAAAGCGCTGTGAAGATTGGCATCTCCACAGCGCGTCAAAACAATCAGCTACAACCGAAGTAGCTGATGCCGCTGTTCAGCAGAACGGCCTCGTCGAGGACGGTGTCCATCTCCTGAAGAGACAGGACGTCGGTGTGAACCATGTCTGGGCTCCTTTCCTGTGCGCAGTCGGATACTGGCGGTTCAGAACCTAGGGCAATTCCTCCGGTGCGACAAGAAGCCCGCGACCCGGCTCCCGGCGGCCGTCCCCTCCCCCGGCCGGCCGCCGACGCGGGGAGCCTCCCGCACCCCGTTCCGCCGACGGCACACGTGCTGTCCCGCCGGCGGGACGCCCGGCCGGCGCCCCGAGCCGCCCTCCGGGCCCCGACCTGGCTCGGCCCCGGATCCCGGCCGGGCACGGGCGGGCGGGGATCCCCGGTCCCGGCCCGGCGGTCGGGCACGGCCCCTAGAGTGTCGCGCCATGCTCACACCGCACCTCGAGACCCCGCGCGTCAGATTCAGCCCCATCGCGCCGGAGAACGTCACGAAACTCTACGACCTCCTGACGGAACTGGGCCTGGAAAGCCTTCCCTCACGCGACGCCTTCTCCGAGTCCTACCACTCGGTGGCCAAGCGATTCGTCGACGTATTCGAGATCCAGCTCCGGCGCACGGGCGAGGTCCTCGGTTTCGGGTCGATCCGCGAGCACGACCCGGCCGGTCATGTGAAACTGGGAATCTTCATGCGCGCCGACCGCCTTCCCGTGGGCGTGGGCGCCGAATCCATGATGCTGCTCGTCAACCACGCCTTCGCGAATTGGGATTACCTCAGGAAAGTGTACGTTCTGACCACGGACGCGAGCCTGGGGCAATTCGGGTCGGCACTCCTGGCCACCCCCCGGGAGGCGTCACTCCCCCGACACGTCTACTTCCAGGGCCGGCTGTGGGACCTGCACTTCTACTCGGTGTCCCGGAGCGCCTGGACCGCCAACGGCGCTCCCATCCTCGACAGGATCGCGCGCGGGCCCAGGTCCAGGGCCGCCGCCGGGGGCTCCCGGCCCGAGTGAGCCGCGCCCCGCGCGGCCGAGCCCGTACCGCCACGCCTCCCGGAGGGAAGCCCATGCTCGACCTGTTCGAGATGTACACGCTCGCGGACCCGCTGTTCTTCGAGGAGCCGAGCCGCCTGGCGGACGGCTCCCGCCATGCCCTCGTGGTCCCGGCGGAGTTCTCCGTGAGCGCGCTGGAGCCCCCGACGGGCTGGAAGCGCACACGGAGCGGTCTCTGGCAGGTTGTCGCCCCCGAGGACCCCTCGCTGCCCGAGCAGGGGTGGAAGATCCACGTCTCGGCGACGGTGGACGGCGCGGACGCGACCTGCCGTGACGTGTGGGACTACTGCACCGGGCACGGGATCGCCTTCAAGTACCTCCTCGACAAGAACATCCTCGTCGCGGCCAACGCCAAGTACGCGGCCCGCGCGTCCAGCGGCAAGCTCCTGACCGTCTACCCGCGCGACGAGGAGGAGCTGGAGCGGACCCTGCACGGGCTCTCGGCCCTGGTCGGCGGGCGTCCCGGACCGTACGTCCTCAGCGACCTGCGGTGGGACCGGGGCCCCCTCTACGTCAGGTACGGCGCGTTCCGGGAGAGGTGGTGCCTCGACGCGCACGGCTCCCGGATCCCCGCGCTGCGCGCGCCGGACGGCTCCCTCGTCCCGGACCGCCGCGTCCCCTCGTTCTCGCCCCCGTCCTGGGCGGCGCTCCCCGACGTCCTCAGGCCCCACCTGGCCGCCCGGTCCTCCGAGGAGCGCCAGCCCTACGTCGTGGAGAAGGCCCTGCACTTCTCCAACGGGGGCGGCATCTACCTGGGCCGCCGGGAGGAGGACGGCCTCCGGGTCGTCCTGAAGGAGGCCCGTCCGCACGCGGGCCTGGACCGGGACCTGCGGGACGCGGTGGCGCGCCAGGAGCGCGAGGAGGAGAACCTGCGCCGCCTGGACGGCGTCCCGGGCGTCCCCCGGCTCCTCGGGAGCTTCACGCTGGGCGGCCACCGGTTCCTGGTGCAGGAGTACAAGGAGGGCCGCACCCTGGGCTCGTGGGGCGCCGTCCACCACCCCGGTGTGACCGACGCCCGGCCCGGCGCCGACAGCCTCGCGGCCTTCACGGAGCGGGCCCTTCGCATCCTGGGACGACTGGAGGCGGTCCTCGCCGCCGTCCACGAACGCGGCCTCGTCTTCGGCGACCTGCACGCCAACAACGTCATCGTCGACTCCGAGGACGACGTCGCCCTCATCGACTACGAACTCGCCTTCGACGCGGACGACGACGGTCGACGGGCTCCGCTCGGCGCCCCCGGCTTCTCCGCGTCGGCCAGGACCGGCCCGGCCGTCGACGCCTACGCCCTCGCCGCGACGCGCCTGTCCGTCTTCCTCCCCTTCTCCCGGATCACCGCGCTCGCCCCGGAGAAGGCGGTCGCCCTGCTCGGCGTGCTCCGCGAGCTCTTCCCCGTGCCCGCGGCGTGGGCGGACGAGATCGAGCGCGAGCTGGTCCCTGACTCCCGTGCCCCGGCGCCGACCCCGGTGACCCCGCGGGCCGTCGCCGCGGGCATCCGGGCGTCCGCCACGCCGGAGCGCACCGACCGGCTGTTCCCCGGAGACCTCCAGCAGTTCGTGTCCGGCGGCTACGGCATGGCCCACGGCGCGGCCGGGGTCCTGTGGGCGCTGGACCGGGCCGGGCAGGGGCGCTCGCAGGAGCACGAGGCGTGGCTGTTGGCGGCGTCGCGCCGCCTGCGCTCCCCCCGGCAGGGCTTCTACGACGGGGTCGCGGGCCTGGCGTACGCGCTGGACCACCTGGGCCACCGCGAGGAGGCCGCCGACCTGCTGGACCGCAACGCCGGGGAGCCGGTCGGGGGCGTCTCCCTCTTCTCCGGGACGGCCGGGGTCTGCGCGAACCTCGTGCACTTCGCCGCGGGGGACGCAGGAAGCGAGTACGCGGTCCGCGCCGCCGAGCTGGGCGGCCGGCTCGCCGAGGCGGTCGCGTCGGCCTCCGGGGACGGCCCGGCCGCCGGGCGGGCGGGGCTCATGCGCGGCTGGAGCGGCGTGGCCCTGGCCCTGCTCGCGCTGTACCGCACCACGGGCGACACCGCCTGGACCGACGCCGCGGTGCGGGCGCTGCACCTGGACCTGGACCAGTGCGTCACCTCCCCCGACGGCGCCCTGCTGGTCCGCGACCGCGGCGCGCGCGCCCTCCCCAACATCGACGCCGGGGGGCTCGGCGTCGCCCTCGTCGTCCAGGAACTCCTGGCGCACAGGGCCGACGAGCGCTGCGCGGAGAGCCTTCCCGCGCTGAGCCGGTCGTGCCACACCCTGCTGTACGCGCAGGCGGACCTGCTCCACGGCAAGGCCGGGCAGGTCGCGGCGCTCGCCCGGCTCGGCGGGGCGGAGGAGGACCTGCGCTCCCGGGTCCGCGAGCTGGAGTGGTACGCCCTGCCCTTCCGCGGCCACACCGCGTTCCACGGCGGACGGGTGCCGCGCCTGTCCATGGACCTCGCCACCGGCGGCGCCGGCGTCCTGCTGGCCCTGGCCGCGGCGTCCGGCGGGGGGAGCCCCTTCCTGCCGTTCTTCTCCGAGCCGCCCGCGACCGCGGGGAACGGGACCGGCTGAGGACCCGCGCCGGGACCGTGCGGTCCCGGCGCCGACGCGGGCGCACCGCGCCCCGGCACGTGCACACAAGGCGGGCCGTCGGGGACTCGGGGCGGTGGACGCCCCCGGCCCCGGCGGCCACGGACGGAAAGGCCCATCCGATGTACGACAGCAGCTACGCGTCCGTGTACGACACCGTCATGATCCACCGCGGCAAGGACTACGACGCGGAGGCCGCGCTGATCGCCGGCCTGGTCCGCGAGCGCAGTCCCGCCGCGGACTCCCTGCTGGACACCGCGTGCGGCACGGGGCTGCACCTGCGCGCCTTCTCCGGGCACTTCGACCGGGTCGCGGGGCTGGACGGGTCCGACGAGATGCTGGAGCTGGCCCGCGCCCGGGTGCCCGGCCTGCGGACGTGGCGCTCGGACCTGCGCGAGGTGGCACTGGACACCCGGTTCGACGTCATCACGTGCATGTTCGCCGTTCCGCACCTGGAATCCGAGGACGAGCTCGTCTCCGTCGTCCAGGGGCTCGTGCACCACCTGACCCCGGGCGGTGTCCTGGTGGTCGAGCCCTGGGTCGGGCCGGAGGGGTTCACACCGGGGCACGTCTCCCGCGACCTGGTCGAGGACGGCGGACGGACGGTCGTGCGCCTGTCCCACTCCACCCGCGTCACAGGCAGGCACGACCGGATGCGCATGGTCGTGCACTACGCGGTGGCCGACCCCGAGGAGGGCTTGAGCCACGCCACGGACGGGTGGGAGATGTCGCTGTTCACGCCGGAGCAGTACGCCGCGGCCTTCGAGAAGGCGGGCTGCACGGCCGAGCACCTGCGGATCGAGCCGTTCGCCCACGGCCTGTGGGTGGCCGTGCGCGCCGACGGCTGACCGGCGTCAGGCCTCCTCCGGCTCCTGCCGTGTCCGGCGCCACGGCAGGGCGGGGAACGCGCGGCCGCCCTCGACGGCCTTTCCGCGTGCGGTGGGGTGCGGGAGCAGCGCCGTGACGGCCGTCGCCACGACGGCCGTGGTCCCGCCCTCGTAGTCCGTTCCCCACAGGCTCCAGTGCACCGCGAAGGGGTCGTACCTGGGCAGGACCGACTCGGTCCTGCCGAAGGGGACGAACCGCAGACTGCCGTCCTCGCCGCTCGCGACGGAGGTCCACCGGACCTCGGCGATCTCCTCCAGGGCGAGCCGCTGGGGACCGGCCGCCCGCTTGGCGGACTCCGCCTTCCAGTTGGGCCGCAGGTAGACGTGGGCGCCGTCGAAGACGACCGAGGCGTCGCCCGCGTCGGCGCGGACCGGGGCCGCGGGGGCCTCGACCAGGTAGCGGTCGGGGTCGGTCGCGTCGCCCGGCGCCAGGGCGGCGATCTCCTCGGTGACGGTCTCGGCGAGGTACTCGGCGACGAGGGCCTTCTCCTTGCCCACGCGCAGCTGGTAGGGGTCGCCGCTGCGGCTCAGGTGCCCGCCCGTCGCCTCGGTGAAGGGGTCGGCGCCCGGACGCGGGTGGGCCCGGAGGGTCCCGCCCCTGCGCCGGGGCTCGAAGACGACGCCCGCCAGCGCGGGCAGCGGCAGCGACACCACTCCGAGGCCGCGGCGCAGGGGGTGGGCTCTGCGCCCGGGGGTGATCCACAGGGCCGCCCCGTCGAAGGACCACGACCCGTGACGCGCGCTTACCTCAGCCATACGGACATAGTAGGGGCGGGCACGGGACCCGGGCCGAGGCAGCGGCGGCGGGCGCACGGTCCGGACTCAGCGCCCGGGGCCGCCGACCAGCGGTTCGGCCCCCCCGCGGTCCTCCCGGGCGGGGCTGTCGATCCCCCGCCCGGTGTGCGCCAGGAAGACGTCGTCCAGCGAGGGCGATCTGACCTGGACCGATGTGATCTCCGCGTCGACCTCGGAGAACACGCGGGGGACGAACCGCCGCCCCCCGGCCACCGTGAACCAGACCGTGTCGCCCTCGACCACCGGGGCGAGGCCGAGCCGTGTGCTCAGCTCCTCCCGGAGGGCCTCCGGGTCGCGGGCGACGATCTCCACGCGGTCCCGGCCGATCTGCGCCTTGAGCTCGGCGGGGCTGCCGACCGTCACGATCTCCCCGCCGTCGATGACGGCGATCCGCCCGCAGTTCTCGGCCTCCTCCAGGTAGTGCGTGGTCATCAGCACGGTGATGCCCTCGCACTCGTTGAGTTCGCGGACGCGGTCCCAGATCGCCTCGCGGGACCTCGGGTCCAGCCCGGCCGTCGGCTCGTCGAGGAACAGCAGGCGGGGGCGGTGGAGCAGGCCCCGTGCGATCTCCAGCCGCCGGCGCATGCCGCCGGAGTAGGTACCGGCCAGCCTCTCCCGGTCCTCCCACAGGCCCACGTCCCGGAGCGCCCGGGTCACCCGCCCGTCGACCTCCTCGGACGGGACGCCGTAGATCTCGGCGTGGAACTTGAGGTTGTACCAACCCGTCAGGTACCGGTCGAGGGTCTGCTCCTGGAACACCAGACCGATGCTGCGGCGCACGTCGGGACGCTCGCGCACGATGTCGAACCCGGCGATGGAGCCCGTCCCCGACGTCGGGGTGATCAGGGTGGAGAGCATGCCGATCAGCGTGGACTTGCCCGCCCCGTTGGGGCCGAGGAGGCCGAACAGCTCCCCCGGGGCCACCTCCAGGTCGACCCCCTTGACCGCCTCGACCTCACCGAAGCTCTTGGCCAGGCCGCGCGCGCGTACCATCGCCTCCGGGCCGGAACCGTCCGTCGCCATAGTCGTTCACCGCTCCTCCGCTGGTGGAGCGCCCGGTCCGGGACGGACCCGGGCGCGTTCTCCCTCCGACGCCTCCGGGCCCGGGCCGGGCCGCGCGGTCAGGCGGGGAGCCCCTCGCCCGCGCGGACCCGCACGAACTCCGCCCCGGTCCGCTCCCACGCCTCCCGGTAGACGGCGAAGACGTGGGCCGTGCGCAGTTCCGCGCCGTCGAGGACGTACTCGGGCAGGGAACCCTCCAGCCGGACCTCGGCCCCGGTCCGCCGCAGGGCCGCGAGGTCCTCGTCCGGGGTCCACAGGTAGAGCTTGCGCAGGTTCCACATCGAGAACGCGTAGTTGACGGTGAGCGCGTAGGCGTCGGTGGCCCCGTCCGGCCCCAGTTCCCGCTCGTCCGCGACGAGGGAGCCGCAGCCGTGGCGGGCCTGGGAGTTGAAGCCGTGCACGGAAGCGTAGCCCGCGACCCGCCCGGTCCCCGGGGCGTGCAGGAGGAACTGGGCTCCCACCTGGTCGTACCTGCCGGGCCAGAGGGCGGCGAAGACGTCGCGGCCGGGAAGGCCGTCCAACCCGTGGCCGACGAGTTCGTCGCGCACCGCCCCGCCCCGTCTGGTGCCGGTGGCGGCAAGCCTCACGCCGACCGTGTCGAGGTGGGGGAAGATCATCGCGTGCGGCCTCTCTCCCGGCCCGGTTCGTCGCGGACCGGCCGGGCGTGCGGGGGAACGCTGCGAAGAGGGCCCTCACAGCGTTCCCGGAGGAACGGCTACTGGGGCTGGGTGATCACGTCGCCGCTGCAGCCGACGAGGCTGAGGCCGCTGTTCAGCATCGCGCTCTCGTCGACGGCCACCTCGAAGGCCTGGAGATCGAGGACGTCGGAAAGTGCCATTTTTCCTCCTGAGAAAGAAAAACACGGGGGATACCTACGGGAGGGAAGATAGGAGAAACCACAGCCGACCACAAGAGACGAATCCGCCCGGCGCCCGGTGCGAAGTCCGGCCGTGCAGGAGCCGTCTCCGCACCGGGATCACGAGATGGGACGACCGGTTGAATCCCCGTCAAATACCGGTCAGCCGGTCAACTCGGCTGGACAATGACGTCGCCGCTGCAGCCGATGTAGCTGAGTCCGCTGTTGAGGAGGGCTTCGGCCTCCAGGCCGATGTCCATGCCCTGAAGCGAGAAGACGTCGGACAATGCCATGGCGTCCACCTTTCTTCGATGGTCCGATAGTGCCGACCCAGAACCTAGGCCGACAATGTCGTCGGCGACAAGGAGGGCATTCCCCCGCGCACGTCCCGCCGGCGGGACAGGAATACACGGAGGAACCCGGTACCGTTTCGAACCCCGTCCGCACCCCTTTGGCGCGGACGGGAGGCGCCCCGGGGGCGCGGCCCGCACCGACCCCCGTGCGCATCGCGTCCTTCCGTGCCAGGATGTCGCCCCCACGGGCTCCGAGCCCCGCGGCAGGCGGAAAGGACGCAACGGTCGGCGATGACATCCCCCCACCTCGAAACCCCTCGTGTCCGCTTTCGTCCCATCGACGAGGAGAACGTCCTCGATCTGTACCAGCTCCTCCTGAAGCTCGGCATAGAGACCCTGCCGTCCCGGGACAACTTCGAGTCGTCGTTCAGGGCCGTGGACGATTCGGAGGTCGCCGTACTTCAGATCGAGACGAAACAGGACGGCGAGGTCCGGGGATTCGCCTCGATCCGGGAACACAGCCCGGCGGGGCACGCGAAGGTCGGCATCTTCATGGATCCCCACGGAATTCCGGTGGGCGTCGGAGCGGAATCCATGATGCTCCTGGTCAACTATGCCTTCACCCGCTGGGAGGATCTCAGAAAAGTATACGCCCTGACGACGGACGCGAGCCTGATGCATTTCGGCTCAGCCCTTTTCGCGACACCCAGGGAGGCCACCCTCCCCGGGCACGTGTATTTTCGGGGCCGGCTGTGGGACCTCCACTACTATTCCGTCTCCCGGGAGTCCTGGGCGGGCACGGGGGCCAAACTCCTCACGAGGATGGCGGGCGGCCGTCCACGGCGGGAGGGCGCCGGCTCCGTGGAGAGGGGGTCCGCGCCGGTGTGGACGGAATGACGGACGTGAGGACGGCGGCCGAACCCGGCGCCGACGGGAACGCCCCGGGTTCGCCAGGGTGGGGTCCGCGGGGCATCCGGCCGGAAGGCTCCCCGGGCGCCGCCCGCTCCCGCGGACGGACGGGGGGAGGGTGCCCCCCGACTCCCGAGCAACCCCCTGACGAGAAGGACACCGGATGACGGCCACGCGGCGCCAGCCCGCCCCCACCTCCCCCTTCGGGCTCGGTCACGACCTGCGCACGATCAGGGTGGTGCTCAAGCGCGACCTCTTCCGCTTCGTCCACGACGTCAGCCGGGGCGTGGCGATGCTCCTGCAATCGGTGATGTGGCTGTTCGTGATCGGTGTGGGCTTCGGCTCGCTCATCCCCCGCGGCGAGGACGACCTGCCGCTGACCGCCGTCATGTTCCCGGGCGTGATCGTCATGACGGTCATCGGCACGGCGGTGTCCTCGGCCGCGACCATCGTCACCGACCGCGAGGTCGGCTTCCTGCGCGGCATGCTCGTCGCGCCGGCCAAGCGCTCCGCGCTCATCCTGGGCAAGGTCCTGTCCGGCGCGGTCCTCGCCACCCTCCAGGCCTGCCTGATCCTCTCGGTCGCGGGGCTGGCGGGGGTCCCCTACGCGCCGGGGCTGATGCTCACCCTGTTCGGGCTCACCTTCATGGTCGGGCTGACGGCCTCCGCGATGGGCGTCTTCATCGCCGTCTCGGTCAAGGGCAGCGAGGCGTTCATGGGCATGGCCCAGCTCGTCATCTCGCCCCTGGTCCTGTTGTCGGGCGCCATGTTCCCCATCGGGAACCTCCCCTCCTGGCTGGCCGCGATCACCCTGGTCAACCCGATCACCTACGTCGTCGACCCCATGCGCCAGGCGGTCTTCGCCCACCTCGACACCTCCCCCGCGACCGAGGCGCTGTTCAACCCCGGGATCACGTGGTTCGGCTGGCAGATCCCCTGGGCGGCCGAGGTCGGACTCGTCGCCGGGGCCGGCGTGCTCCTGGTGTGGCTGACCGTGGTCCGCTTCAACCGGTCGGAGTAGGCGGCGCCGCGGGCGGGGGCGCCCGGCGGAGCGGCCAGGGGCCCTCGACCACGCGGCGGACCGGCGCCAGGCGTCCGGCGGGTGTGGGACGGGCGTCGAGGGCCCTCCGGTACGCCGGTGCGGACGTCGCGATCCGTACCGGGACGTCGAGGGCCCTCGTCGCCTGGGACGGGTGGGGTCGTCGTCACCGCCCCCCGCGGTCAGGACGCCTAGAGGGCCGCGGCCTCCTCGGCCAGGCGGGTGACGCGGCCCCAGTCGCCCGCCGACACCAGGTCGGCGGGGGTCAGCCAGCTGCCTCCCACACAGCCCACGTTTGACAGGGCCAGGTAGGAGGGGGCCGACGCCGCGGTGAT
Organism: Nocardiopsis sp. NPDC006198; assembly: GCF_040613895.1. Lineage (NCBI taxonomy): Bacteria > Bacillati > Actinomycetota > Actinomycetes > Streptosporangiales > Nocardiopsidaceae > Nocardiopsis > Nocardiopsis sp. NPDC006198. The sequence continues at coordinate 70,306 of NZ_JBEXSY010000007.1, forward strand.
CCCCCCGGTCGGGCAGAAGCGCACCTGGGGCAGGGGGCCCGTCAGCGACTTCAGGAACGCCGCGCCGCCCGCGGCCTCGGCGGGGAAGAACTTCAGCGCCGAGAGACCGCGCTCCAGGAGCGCCATCGCCTCGGACACGGTGCCCACCCCCGGGAGGAAGGGCAGGCCGGTGTCGGCCATGGCCGAGGCGAGGTCGGCCGTGCACCCGGGGCTGACCAGGAACCGCGCGCCCGCCTCGGCCGCCGCCCGCGCCTGTCCGGGAGAGACCACGGTGCCCGCGCCCACGACGGCTTCGGGCACCTCGGCCGCGATGCGCCCGATGGCCTCCAGCGCGGCCGGGGTCCGCAGCGTCACCTCGATACCGGGCAGGCCGCCGGCGACCAGGGCGCGGGCCAGCGGCACGGCGGTCTCCGCGTCCGAGACCACCACCACCGGCATCACCGGGGCGAGGTCGAGGATGTCCGCGCCCGAACGGGGGCTCGTCGTCATGTGCGTCTCCGTCTGTGTGGTGGTGCGTGGTCCGGTGCGGGCGCACCGGCGGCCGCCCGCTCCGGCGCGGGCGGCCCGGGGCGGGGCGGGCGCGCCGCGGACCGGTGGGCCGGTCCTTCCGCGCGCCCGCCGTCCGCAGCGTGGGTCGGGGGTCAGAAGACCCCGGCGCCGGCCTCCGCCGGTCCGACCACGCCGCGCAGTGCGGCGAACAGCTCCCGGCCGGTGCCGGTCGAGGAGTCGGCGCTGGGCTGGGCGGGCTCGCGTCCGGAGAGGTCGGCCAGCACCTCCAGTGTGCCCGCGGTGGCGTCCAGCCTGATCGGGTCGCCGTCGCGCACGTACGCGAGGGCGCCGCCCGCGACCGCCTCGGGGGAGACGTGGATGGCCGCGGGCACCTTGCCGGAGGCCCCGGACATGCGCCCGTCGGTCACCAGGGCGACCTTCTGGCCCCGGTCCTGGAGCACCGCCAGCGGCGGGGTGAGCTTGTGCAGCTCGGGCATGCCGTTGGCCCGCGGCCCCTGGAAGCGCACCACGGCGACGAAGTCGCCGGTGAGCTCGCCCGCGGCGAAGGCGTCCTGGAGTTCGGCCTGGTCGGCGAAGACCCGGGCGGGGGCCTCGACGACGCGGCGCTCCGGTGCGACCGCGGAGGTCTTGATGACGGCGCGGCCCAGGTTGCCCGAGAGCATGCGCAGGCCGCCGTCCGGTGCGAAGGGGTCCTCCACCCCGCGCAGCACGGTGGTGTCGCCGCTCTCCTTGGGCCCGTCACCCCAGGTCAGGGTGGCCCCTTCGAGACGGGGGGTCTGCCGGTAGCGGCCCAGTCCCCCGCCCATGACGGTCTGCACGTCCTCGTGGAGCAGGCCGGCGTCCAGGAGGGTGCCGATCAGGTAGGCCATGCCGCCCGCCTCGTGGAACTGGTTGACGTCGGCGGCGCCGTTGGGGTACATGCGGGTGAGCAGCGGCACCACCTCGGACAGGTCCGCGAAGTCGTCCCAGGTCAGCTCGATACCGGCGGCACGGGCGATGGCCACCAGGTGCAGGGTGTGGTTGCTGGAGCCGCCGGTGGCCAGCAGGGCGACCACCGCGTTCACCAGGGCCCGCTCGTCGACCTGCACGCCGACCGGGTTGTGGGAGTCCCCGAGGGCGGTCTGCCCGAGCACGCGGCGCCCGACCTCGGCGGTGAGGGCCTCGCGCATGGGGGTGCCCGGCTGCTCGAAGCTCGCCCCGGCCAGGTGCAGGCCCATGACCTCCATGAGCATCTGGTTGGAGTTCGCGGTGCCGTAGAAGGTGCAGGTGCCGGGCGAGTGGTAGGCGGCGGACTCGGCCTGGAGGAGTTCGCGGCGGTCCGCCTTGCCCTCGGCGAACTTCTGCCGCACCCGCGCCTTGTCCTTGTTGGGCAGGCCGGAGGGCATGGGGCCCGCGGGCACGAACGCCACCGGGAGGTGGCCGAAGGAGAGCGCGCCGATCAGCAGGCCCGGCACGATCTTGTCGCACACCCCGAGCATGAGGGCGCCGTCGAACATGTCGTGGGACAGCGCGACGGCGGTGGCCATCGCGATGACGTCCCTGCTGAACAGGGACAGCTCCATGCCCGCACGGCCCTGGGTGATGCCGTCGCACATGGCGGGCACCCCGCCCGCGAACTGGGCGACGCCGCCCGCCTCGGCCACGGCCGCCTTGATGAGGGCCGGGTAGGACTCCAGCGGCTGGTGCGCGGAGAGCATGTCGTTGTAGGAGGAGACGATGGCCAGGTTGGGCTTGACGTCGCCGGCCAGGGCGAGCTTGTCGGAGACGCCGCAGGCGGCGAACCCGTGGGCGAGGTTGGCGCAGCCCAGTGCGGTGCGGGCGGGCCCCCGGCCCGTCGCCTCGTCGATCCTGGCCAGGTACGCGGACCGGGTCCCGGCGCTGCGCTCGGCCAGGCGGCGGGTGACGTCGGCGACGACGGGGTGGACTCCGGGTCCGTACCCGGTCGTCCCATGGGTGTGCGCGGTCATCGGGGTTGCTCCTCTTCGTGCCACGTGCGGCCGGTGCGGCCGATGAGCCGGTGCGCGCCCTCGGGGCCCGCACTTCCGGCCGGATAGGTCTCGGGGGTGGTGTCCGTGCTGTTCCAGGCCTCGATGATGGGATCCACCCAGCGCCACGCGGCCTCGACCTCGTCGCGGCGCATGAAGAGGGTGGAGTCCCCCGTCAGCACGTCCATCAGCAGCCGCTCGTAGGCCTCGGGCGAGCGGGTGGAGAAGGTGTCGGCGAAGCTGAGCTCCAGCGGCACGGGCCGGAGCCTCAGCGCGCCCGCGCCGGGCGTCTTGGCCAGCATGGTGAGGTGTATGCCCTCGTCCGGCTGGAGGCGGATGACGAGGCTGCCCGCGCCGGGGACCGTGTCGGTGCCGGGGAAGATCGTGTGCGGCACCTCCCGGAAGCGGATCACGATCTCCGAGCGGGCGTGGCCCACGCGCTTGCCGGTGCGCAGGTAGAAGGGCACGCCGGCCCAGCGCCAGTTCGCGATCTCGGCGCGCAGAGCGACGAAGGTCTCGGTGTCGCTGACCGCCGGCCCGCCCGCCTCGTCGAGGTAGCCGTGGACCTCGACCCCCTGGACGGTTCCGCGCCCGTACTGCCCCCGGGCGGTGTCCTCGGCGACCCGGTCGCCGGTGACGGGCCGCAGCGACTGGAGGACCTTGAGCTTCTCGTCGCGAACGGCCTCGCGGTCGTAGCTGGCCGGGGGCTCCATGGCGGTGAGGCAGAGCAGTTGCAGGAGGTGGTTCTGCACCATGTCTCGCATGGCGCCGGAGGTGTCGTAGTAGCCGCGCCTCCCGCCGACCCCGACGGTCTCGGTGGCGGTGATCTGTACGTGGTCGATCCAGCGGGAGTTCCACAGGGGTTCGAGGAAGACGTTGGCGAACCGCAGCACGAGCAGGTTCTGCACGGTCTCCTTGCCCAGGTAGTGGTCGATCCGGTAGATCCGCTGCTCGTCGAAGACGGCGCCCACGGCGTCGTTGACGGCGCGGGAGGAGGCGAGGTCGCGTCCCAGGGGCTTCTCCATGACCACGCGGGACCCGGGGGTGGCCAGACCGGCGCCGTCCAGGCCGCGGCAGATGTCGCCGGAGATCATGGGCGGGACGGCGAGGTAGAAGACCCGGTCGCGGCCCGGGTCGAGGGCCGCGGCGAGGGCGGCCCATCCGGAGGGGTCTCCGCCGACGTCCACGGTGACGTGGGAGAGGCGGTCGAGGAAGCGGCGGAGCACGTCCGGCTCGACCACCTGGACGGCGGGGTGGCCGCGGACCGCCGAGGAGGTCTTGTCCCGCAGGTCGGCGTCGGTGAGGCCGTCGCGCGAGACGGCGATGACGCGCGTTCCCCCGTCCAGGTGGCCGTCGCGGTCCAACAGGTAGAGGGAGGGGAGGAGTTTACGCATGGACAGGTCGCCGGTGCCCCCGAAGACCACCAGGTCGGTGGGGCGGGGCGCGGACTGCTGCGACATCTTCGGGCTGCTCCTGCGGGGAGGGAGAACGGAGAGGGGTGCTGCGACGGGGGGGCGGTGCGGGAGGAGGAACGGCCCTTGGGGTCCGGGGACGTTCGCCACTTTCGACCTTACGCCCGACTATGGTAAAAAACCAAGCACACTTGAGAACACTTCTTTACATAACCTCCCAGTCTTCGAGGCTTAACCCCATGGTTGAATGAGATATGGCCAGAACCCCCGGACGCCTTTCCTCTGCTGCCACCAGCGGCCACATCCTGGAGCTGATCCGCTCCGGCGCCGCGACCAGCCGGTCCGAGATCGCCCGGGTCACGGGCCTGTCCCGCCCCTCCGTGGCCCTGCGCGTCACCGAGCTGATCGGGAGCGGCCTCGTCACGGAGGGGACCGGAGCCGTCTCCAGCGGCGGCCGGCCCCCCACCCTCCTGGAGTTCAACGCCGGCAGCGGGCTCATCCTCACCAGCGCCCTCGGCATGGCCCGCAGCCAGGCGGCCGTGTGCGACCTCAACGGGGACGTCCTCGTCCGGACGCCCGGCTCCCCCGACATGGAGAAGGGGCCCGACGCGACCCTCCCCTGGCTGCTCGACGTGTGGTCCGAGCAGCTCGCCTCCCTCGGCCGCGGGCCCGCCGACGTGCGGGGCGTGGGCATCGGCCTGCCCGGCACGGTCGAGTTCCACGCGGGGCGCGCCGACGACCGGCCCTTCCTGGGCAAGTGGGCGGGGGTGGCGCTGGCCCCGCTGGTCGCCGAGCGCTTCCCGGTCCCGGTGACGGTCGACAACGACGTCAACGTGATGGCCCTGGGCGAGCACATCGCCGGCGGGCACGGCCACCCCGACGACATGGTCTTCGTGAAGGCCTCCACCGGGATCGGCGCCGGGCTGCTGTCGGGAGGGCGCCTGCTGCGCGGCTCCCTGGGCGCCGCCGGGGAGATCGGCCACATCCCCGTGCGCGACGGCGGGGGCCTGCCCTGCCGCTGCGGCAACACCGACTGCCTGGAGGCGGTCGCCGGCGGTCGGCGGCTCCTGGAGCTCGCGGCGGAGCGGGGGCGGCGGGCCGACACCCTCAAGGACCTGGTGGCCCTGGCCGTCGGCGGCGACCCCGTGGCCGTGACCCTCGTCAGGGAGGCCGGACGGCGGCTCGGCGAGGCGCTCGCCGGCGCCGTGAACCTGCTCAACCCCGAGGTGATCGTGCTGGGCGGGGACCTGTCGGAGGCCTACGACCACCTGGTCGCGGGCGTGCGCGAAGTGGTGTTCCAGCAGTGCACGGCCCTGGCCACCCGGCAGTTGCGGGTCGTGGCCAGCTCCCTGTGGGACGACGCCGGCGTGCGCGGCTGCGCGGCGATGGTCACCGAGGAGATCCTGTCGCCGGAGTCGGTGAACAAGCTCCTGGCCGGGTGACGCCGACCCCCGGCGCCCCGTCCACAGGCTGTGGACAGAGGGTGTCACCCCCCACCCGACGGGGCATCCCGAAGGAGGGACCCCGGGGCCCCGCACCGCCCGCCCCCGTCCCGCCCGCCCCCACCCATGCCTGCGATCCCCGGCATGACCTGCGACAACGCTCTCGGCGGCGGGCGTCCGCCCCGCGTTCGCACTTGACAATCACCCCCGATGTGGCGAATAGTCGCCCAGCACCGGTCCCCGCCCCCGCACATCCCCAGTCACCGCCCCGTGACCGCACCCCGTGCGGACCCCCGCCCGGAAAGGTCCTTCCCGTGCTTCTCGAGAACCCGCTCGCGTTGATCCTGCTGGGAGCCGGAATCAGCCTGGCCACCAGTGTCGTCGTGACCGGCCTCCAGGCCCGCCACATCAGGCGCAACGACATCCGCACCTCCTCCCGCTCCTCCGCCCGGAGCCTGACCAGCGCGTTCATCGCCGAGCGCGACTCCGACGGCCGCCAGGAGGGCTTCGTCGCCGAGGCCGAGCTGACGGTCATGTCGATGACCGACCGCAAGACCCGCGAACGGCTGCGCGACGTCATCCGCCTGCTCCGCGAGCGCAACCTCCCCGAGATCGAGGAGCTCAGCGGGGTCAAGGCCGAACGCGCCAGACAGCTGCTGTGCGACCACGCCCTGGAGGTGCTGGGCGCGCACCTGCGCTCCGAGCGGCTGCCGGAGGTCCCCGACCCCGTGCGCAGGATGCTGACCGTCGAGGAGGAGGCGCTGAGCATCCACTCCGGCGAGACGCCGCGCCCCGTCGAGCCCATCGCCAAGAGCGCCGTGACCGCGCGGCCCCGGCACACGGACGCCAAGCCGGCGGCACGGAAGACCGCCAAGGCGACCCCCGCCAAGCCCGCGGCCAAGTCCGCCGCGAAGCCCGCCGCCAAGGGCGGCCGATCCGCCGACGCCGCGGACGGTTCTGAGAAGGAAAGCACCTTCTGGGACGACTGACCGGAAGAAGCCGGATCGTTGCGTGTGATCCCACCGTGAGGCTCTGATCCTCCGTGCACACGGCGGGTCAGAAGTGATTCTTGCGGGCACAGATGAGAAAGTCGGGCGCAAGGCGCCAGCAGGCCATCACCCGACGAAGGAATTGTGCTGCGCAATTGTGGTCAGTAGCCCCGCTCGCGGACAACCCGAGCGCGCAAACGAAGAGAACTTCACCTAGGATCTCTGCCACACGCGGGTTTCCGTGTCGTCGGCCGCGTCCCTCCCACGGTCCGGCCGATGCCCCGTGGGCCGCACCCGGACGCCCGGGCTGCCCCGGGCCGCTCGACCACCCGCCCCAGTGTCCCGCGCGACCTCCGCCCTCCCCCAGACACGGACTCGTGGCCTTTCGGTCCCCTGTCCGACCGTTGGCACGTCCCGCTGTCCGAACTCACCGAGATTGCAACGATGCCCGCTGACGAGAACTCCTCCGCCGGTCCCGGCGCGGACAAGACCCCAGACGAGACACCCGAGAAGACACCCGGCTCGGACCCCGGCCCCGGAGCGGAGCCCTCCGCGGCCGGGCGGCCCGGAGCGGACGGGACCGAGGAGGCCGGCGACGACGGGGTGAACGCGCCGGCGTCCGCCGACCCGGCCCCGGGCGGCCCGGGGGGCGACGAGCGCTCCGGCGACGAGGGCGTCCCCGGGGCTGCCGCCGCCGAGGCGGGCGCGGAGGCCCCGGAGGCGTCGGAGGGGCCCGGCGGAGCCGGGGCCCCCGCCGCCCCGGACGGCGACGGCGCCCCCGACGGTGACAGTGCCCCCGACGGCGGAGGCGCCGGAGGGGAGGGCGCGGAGACCGCGCCCTCCCCTCCCCCCGGCCCGCGCGGGCGCCGCCGGGGCCGCCGGATCGCCGTGTGGACCGCGGCCGTCCTCGCCGTCCTCCTGGTGGCCGGGGTCGCCTCGGCCTACGGCTACTACCACTTCCTGCGCTCGGGCATGGTCCGGCACGACCTGGACACGGCGCTCAAGGAGGAGGAGCGGCCCGACAAGATCAGCGACGCCGTCAACATCCTCTTCATGGGTTCCGACGGCTACGAGGAGGGCTCCACCGCGTACAGCCAGGAGTTCGAGGGCGAGCGCTCGGACTCGATCATGCTGGCCCACATCTCCCCCGAGAACCGGGTCTCCGTGATCAGCTTCCCCCGGGACTCACTGGTCGAACTCCCCCAGTGCGACGCCTACGGCAACACCGAGGGCACGTACGGCTACTTCGGGATGGTCAACGCGGCCATGTACCACGGCGGCCCGCCGTGCGTGGTCCGCACCATCGAGTCGCTGACCGACATCCGCATCGACCACTTCGTGCACCTGAGCTTCATGAGCTTCCGGGACGTCGTCGACGCCATCGGCGGCGTCGACATCTGCATCCCCGAGCCGATGAGCGACCGCCGGTCCCGGCTCGACCTCGACGCGGGGCAGCAGACGCTCAACGGCGACCAGGCCCTGTCCTTCGTCCGCGCCCGCTACGAGATCGGCGACGGCGGCGACATCGGCCGCATCGACCGGCAGCAGATGTTCCTCGCCGCCCTGGCCGACCAGGTGACCAGCAGCGACGTCATGACCAGCCCGACCAAGCTCAACGGCATCCTCCAGGCGGTGGCACAGCACAGCGCCACGGACCAGGAGCTCACACTCGACCGGATGCTCTCGATCGCCGTCACCATGGCCGACGCGGACCTGTCCGACATCGAGTTCCACACCGTGCCCTGGTACCAGGCGCCCTTCGACGCCAACCGGGTCATGTGGCACGAGCAGGAGTCCGCGGAGCTGTTCGCCGCGGTGCGGGAGGACCGGCCCCTGCCCGCCCTGCTCGCGGCCGACGACGCGCCCGCGCCGCAGGAACCGCCGGGCGCCTCCCCCACCCCCGTGGACGCGGCCTCGGCGAGCGACGCCCCGGACGCCGCCGAGTCGGCCCGGCCCGGCGGGGGGCGTGACGCCACGTCCAACCCGTGCGCCGACGGCCTGGGCTTCGGCACCGGCGAGGAAGAGGAGTAGGAACCCGTCCGGGACCGCCTCAGCGTGGGGACGGACCGGACGGACGCCAGGAAGCGGCCCCCGGGCCGGTGGGACGCACGGTCCGCACCGGCCCGGGGGCCGCTCCGCTTTCGGGTCGGGGACCGGCCCGCCGCGGGGCGGTCCCGCGCCCCGGGCACGGTCCCCTCCGTCCCCGGACGGCCCGGGGCGCTCCCGCGTGGTCCCGTCCCCGGACGGGGCGTGGCCCCGGACGACGAGCGTCCGGGGCCACGGTCGGCACCTCGTGCGGCGGGGACACGCCCTGTCCCGCCGGTACGCGCCGCGGAACCCCCACAGTCCCCTCGGCGCCTCGGTCGGCGGGACGGTCCCGCGCGCCGCCCGAGGCCCCGTGCGCCCGCCACGACCGGCGGGCGCACGTTCCGGAAGAGGTCAGACGGCGCCGGAGGGCAGCAGGCCGGTCACCTGGCCGGCGTCGAAGGTCGGCTGCCCCAGCTCGGGCAGGCCCCGCACCCCGACCAGGTCGTTGCCCAGCGCGTCCTCGCGGACCAGGCCGGTCACGGCGTCGGTCGTCTCGGGGGCGGCGAGGGGCAGCACCTCGCCGGGGGCGGGCAGTTCGGGCAGGCCCAGGTCCCCCGCGGACAGCGCGGTCTGCGGCAGGGTGGAGGCCGCCAGGTCGGCGGTGCCCGCCAGGTCGACGGGCAGGGCCTCGGCCGCGCCGCCGGTCGCCTCCGTCCCGGCCATGGGCAGCACCACGTCGTCGGACAGGACCAGGTCGGTGATCAGGTCGGCCTTGCCGCCGGTCAGGTCGGTGTTCTCACCGCTGAAGGGGCCGGCCGGGGAGTCCGCGGCGGCCATGGGGAGGGTCGCCCCCCGGCCCGGGAGGGGGGCGTCGAGGCCGTGCAGACCGCTCCCGACCTCGTGGACGCCCTGCTCCGCGGTCGCACCGACCTCGGAGACGGCCGCGCCGACCGTCTCCGCCGGTCCCCGGACGGGCAGCGTCGAGGCCCCGTGGCTCTGCGGCAGGGTGCCGCCGCCCAGGCCCAGCCCCTCCAGGACGCCGAGGCCTCCGACCAGGTCGGCCACCGGGTCCGAGCCCTGGCTCAGCGGCAGGGACCCGGTCGCGGCGCCCAGGTCGAGCGGGCCGACGTTCGCGGAGTTCTTCTCGTCCCCCTCCAGGGGCGCCGAGACGTTGTCACCGACGACGTGTCCGACCACGTCCCGGGGGGCGGTCTGCCGGGGGGCGGACTGCTGCTGGACGTCGGGCTGGGCGGAGATCTTCCCGGGCTGGACCTTGACCAGGTCGCCCAGGGGGGTCGAGACGCCCTCGGTCAGCTGTGCGGGCACCCGGCTGCCCAGGTCGCCGAGCTGGAGCCCGTCCGTGACGCCGCCGAGGGTGTCCGCCCCGGCGACTCCGGCCCCGAGGGCGACGAAGCCGGCAGTACCGGCGGCCACCAGCAGGGTCTTGGCGGTGGTGCGGGCGGTGGTGAACATGTGTGAGTCCTTCCGAGGTGGTGCGCGGTTGTCAGGGGGGACGGCGGGGCGGGTGTCGTGTCCCGCCGTCCGTGGCTCCGCTCCCCCGCGGGGGAGGGGCGCCGTGCGGTTCGAGCTCTCCGGCCGGGGAGCCCGGCGCGCCTGGAGGGCGCGCGGCGCTCTGCCGGTCGTCAGTCGTGGGTCTGGCTGGCCGACGGCTGACGTGAACCCCGCTGTCGGGAAGCGTGGCTCACGTCAACCCCCAGGGAGTTCCGGGTTCGTCGCTCACCGTGATGACGCGGGAGCGGCCCGGGGCTGGGAAGGGCGTGCCGAGAGGAAGGTCGCCGGACGTGCCGGACGGGGGACCGCGCCGCTAGTCGGGCGAGAAGGTCGGCTCGTCGGCGGACTCGGCGGGCGCCGAGCGCAGGACGTGCCGGGCGGCCTGGAACAGGCCGGGGGACGGGGCCGGGGCCCCGTGCGCGGTCAGGTAGCCCGCGACGAGTGCGCCGCCGGCTGTGCCCGCCCCACCGGGGACGGAGGGCGCGGCGGCCGTGGCGGAGGCCGACGGGGCGTCGTGCCCGACGGGTGCGGCGGGCGTCCCGTCGGCACGGTCGGCGTCCTGGCCCGTCCCGGGGACCGGGTGGGCGGACGGGGACGGCGGGTGGGCCTCGTACACCGGGGGCACGGCGTCGTCCTCGACGGCTTCGGCCGTCCTGCCGGGGGCTCCGCCGTCGGACCCGGCTCCGGGCCCCTGCCCGTCCGCCGGGGGCGTCGGCACGGCCCCCTCCTCCTGGAGGCGCCGCTCCACGGGGTCCGTGACCCCGTCGACGGTGTCGCGGACCTGCCGGGCGACGTCGGCTCCCCCGTCCTGCGCTCCGGGGGCGACCGCCGCGGAGGCGTCGGACACCACCTGCGCGGTGCCCTCCCCGAGCGCGGCGACGGTTCCGGCCAGCGGCGCGCGGAGCGCGGTCGGCGCGATCGGGACGTACTCCCCGGTATGCGCCTCGGCGGTGGTTCCGGCCTGGTAGACCAGGGTGGTGGCCAGGGAGTGCTCGTCCGCCCGCGCCGCGTCGGACGCCGCCGTCCAGGTGGCGACCATGAGGCCGCAGAGGAGGGCGGCGAGCAGCAGCGCGCGCCGGACCGGCGCGGGAAGCACGGCGGCACGGGCGCCGGAGGCGCTCGTGGAGCCGTGGATTCCAGTCACCGGGGTTCCTTCCACCGTGGGACTCGGGGGCCGACGCGCGAGGGCGGGCCGGTGCCGGGAGCGGTGCCGGGGGCGGCACGGTCCGGGCCGTCGTACGCGAGGTCGGCAAGACCTTCGTGCGTCGACTGACCGCGACGTTAGCATGAATTACACGACCGGAGCCCCGAATCCACAGGAATTCCCACCCTCCCGAACAGGCTTCTGAGCAGCCAGATGTGGCAAACCGGGGAAAAACCAACGACAATTCACACATAACGCCCGAGGAAAAGCGCGCATTGCCAACAGAGACCGTCCGACCGGCTCTGCGGAGGTTGACGAACACATGACCGAGAGCCCCCAGAGCCACCCCCTGTCCGCCCGGAGCCTGGACGACCTGCTGACCGAGGTGCACTCCCTGGACTCCCGCCTGTCCGCCCAGGGGCGGGTGCGCTCGCTGCTCCAGGCGGTCCTCTCCATCGGCGGCGACCTGGACCTGGCCACCGTCCTGCGCAGGCTCACCGAGGCCGCGGCGCAGCTCGCCGGGGCCCGGTACGCCGGCCTCGGCGTGGTCGACGAGGAGGGCGGGTTCAGCGAGTTCATCCCGGTCGGCATCAGCAAGGAGCAGGCCGAGCGGATCAACCGGTTCCCGCACGGCCGCGGGGTCCTGGCCGCCCCTCTGAACCGGCGCGCCGCGCTGCGCCTCGCGGACCTGCGGGACCATCCCGAGTTCGGCGGATTCCCCGAGGGGCACCCGCAGATGGCGAGCTTCCTCGGCGTGCCCATCCAGGTGCGGGACGAGGTGTTCGGCAACCTGTACCTCACCGAGAAGGCCAACGGCGGGGAGTTCGACGAGGAGGACGAGGCGATGGTCTCCGCCCTGGCCACGGCTGCCGGGGTCGCCATCGAGAACGCGCGCCTCTACGAGGAGGCGCGGCTGCGCGAGCGGTGGCTGGAGGCCTCCACGGAGATCACCACGCGCCTGCTCTCGGGGGCCGACACCGAGGAGGTCCTCGCCCACCTGGCCGCCCAGGCCCGGGAGATCGGCGGGGCGGACACGGCCGTGGTGATGCTGCCCGACCCGCGCGCCCGCGGCCACCTGTTCGCGGAGATCGCGGACGGCCCCATCGCGCAGGAGATCCTGGGGACGCCCGTCGAGATCCACGACTCCGCGTGCGGGGCGGTCTACGAGACGGGGGAGGCGAGGGCCGTCCCGGACCTGCGCCAGGCGAACTGCCCGATGCTCACCCACCGCGGCTACGGCCCGGGCCTGCTGGTGCCGCTGGGGACCCCCGGCCACACGCGCGGGGTGCTGCTGCTGGGCAAGCTGTCCGACCGGGCCCCGTTCACCGCGACCATACGCCGCATGCTGCACTCGTTCTCGGTCCAGGCCGGGGTCGCCCTCGAACTCGCCGAGGCGCGGAGGGACACCGAGCGCCTGGTGGTGCTGGAGGAGCGCGACCGGATCGCCAAGGACCTGCACGACGTGGTGATCCAGCGCCTGTTCGCGTCGGCGATGACGCTGATGAGCACGATGCGGCTGATCGCCTCCCCCGAGGTGGAGGAGCGGGTGCGGCGCACCGTCGATGAGCTCGACGGCACCATCCGGGAGATCCGTTCGACGATCTTCGCGCTGCAGAACCCGCCGAGCCGCCGCGACACCTCGTTGCGCGGGCGCATCCTGAGACTGGCGGAGAACACCGCCCACAGCCTGGGGTGCCACCCGGGGGTGAGCCTGGACGGGCCGATCGACGCCTCCGTGCCGGACGACGTGGGGGAGCACCTGCTGGCGGTGCTCGGCGAGGGGCTGACCAACGTGGCGAGGCACGCGGGGGCCACGGAGGTCCACGTCTCGGTGGCGGTCGAGGAGGACCCGGCCGCCGGCGGGTCCGCCGCGCTCACCCTGACGGTGACCGACAACGGCGTCGGCCTGCCCCCGGAGGGGCGGCGGAGCGGGTTGCGCAACCTGGACCAGAGGGCCCGGGCGCTGGGCGGCGGGTTCACGGCCGAGCGCGGTGAGACCGGTGGGACCGTGCTGGTGTGGAGGGTGCCGGTCCCCGGCGGCGCGCTGCCCCCGGAAGAGTTCTGACCCGTCCCGGGGCCCGGGGGCGCCGCCCCGGTCCGGGGCGGCACGGGCCGCCGCGGGGCCGCCCTAGTAGCGCCGGCCCCTCAGCTCGGCGACGAGGACGGCGGCCTGGGTGCGGCGCTTCAGGTCCAGCTTGGAGAGCAGGGCGGACACGTAGTTCTTGACGGTCTTCTCGGCGAGGTACAGGCGCTCGCCGATCTGCCGGTTGGTCATGCCCTCGCCGATGAGGTCGAGGATCTGCCGCTCCTGCGGGGTGAGCTCGGCCAGGGGGTCCGGCTCCGCCTGGGCCCCGCGCAGCCGTTCGAGCATCGCGCCGGTGCTGCCGGAGTCCAGCAGCGAGCCGCCCGAGGCGACGGTGCGCACGGCCCCGACCAGGTCCGCGCCGTGGATCTGCTTGAGGACGTATCCCGCCGCCCCGGCCATGACCGCGTCGTACAGGGCGTCCTCGTCCGCGAACGAGGTCAGCATCAGACAGGCGATCTCCGGGTGGTCCGACCGGATCTCGCGGCAGACCTGCACGCCCGATCCGCCGGGGAGCCGCACGTCGAGGACCGCGACGTCGGGGACGACGACCGGGATGCGGGCCAGCGCCTGCTCGGCGGTTCCGGCCTCGCCGACGACGGACATGTCCTCCTCGGTCTCCAGGAGGGCGGCGACGCCGCGGCGGACCACCTCGTGGTCGTCCACCAGGAACACCCTGATCCGCTTCCGAGCACCCTCGGTTCCACCGCCCGTCATCGACCCATCCCCATCCCTGCGCCACCGTTCGTCGGACACCGCTCCGAGGAAGACGGTAATACCTGAGGGGACCCTCGCGCGGGCCCTTAGGCACTGAACTCCCCGGGCAAAGGTCCCGGAAAGGGATATTTCATCCTGCTCGTGGAGCAAAGCACCTGTTCAAGGCCGGTGCGCCTGCGGCCGCGGAGATTCGTCGACATGTTCGCCGCCGCGTCCCCGCGGCCCGCTCCCGGGACCGTTCCGGGCGCGCTCACGGCCTCCGGCCGGCCCAGGGCCGGGCGAGCTCGAACGCGCGGCAGGCGGCCAGCACACGGGCGTCGGCGTGGCGGGGTCCGACCACCTGGAGCCCCACGGGCAGCCCCGCCCCCGTGAACCCGCACGGCACGCTCGCTGCGGGCTGCTGCGTCATGTTGAACGGGTAGCTGAACCCCGCCCAGGACGTCCACCGCTCCCCCGCCAGGTGCGGCGGCGACTCCAGGCCCGCCTCGAACGCCGCGATCGGCGTGGCCGGCGTGATCAGGAGGTCGTAGGAGGTGTGGAAGCGCCCCATCCGCGCGCCCATCTCCATGCGCAGCGCCATCGCGGTGAGGTAGTCCTGCGCCGAGTAGGTCAGGCCCTCCTCGATGATGCCGCGCAGCCCCGGGTCGAGGAGGTCGCGCTGCCGTTCGGTGAGCTTCTCCGTGGCCTTCGCGGCCCCCGAGTACCAGAGCACGTGGAACTCGTCCAGGGACCCGGGGAGGCCGGGGTCGGCCTCCTCCACCCGGGCGCCCAGCGACTCGAACACCGCGGCGGCGCCGGCGACCGCCCGCGCCACCTCGGGGTCCACGTCCAGTCCGCCCAGGGTGGGGCTGTACGCGATCCTCATGCCCCGCACCAGCTCCCCGGGGTCGGTGCTGCGGCGCACGTCGCCCAGGCCGGGCTCCGGGGTCGGCATCGCCATCCAGTCGCGCGCGTCGAAGCCGGACACGACCTCCAGCATCAGCGCCGTGTCGCCCACCGTGCGGGCCATCGGGCCCGTGTGGGCGAGCGACCCGAACGGGCTGGCCGGGTAGTGGGGGACCAGCCCCCAGGTGGGCTTGATGCCGCAGATCCCGCTGAAGCTCGCCGGGATGCGGATCGAACCGCCCCCGTCCGTGCCGGTGGCCAGCGGCCCCATCCCCGCCGCGACGGCGGCGGCGGAACCGCCGCTGGAGCCGCCCGGGGTGGTGGACAGGTCCCACGGGTTGCGGGTGACCCCGGTGAGGGGGCTGTCGGTGACGCCCTTCCAGGCGAGTTCGGGGGTGGTCGTCTTGCCGACGAACACGGCCCCGTTCTCACGCAGGCGCGCGACCACCGGGGAGTCCTCCTCCCACGGCCCGTCCTGGGGACTGGTGACCGACCCCTTGAGCGTGGGCCAGCCCCGGGTGAGGTGGATGTCCTTGACCGACGTGGGCACGCCGTCCAGCGCCCCGTCCGGCCGTCCGCGGCGCCACCGCTCCGCGGACGCGGCGGCGGCCTCGCGCGCCTCCTCCGGCCTGACGAGGCAGAACGCGTTGAGGGCCGGGTTGTCCCGCTCGATGCGCTCCAGGACGGCGTCGACGGCCTCCACCGGGGAGAGCTCTCCGGCGGCGTAGGCCTCGAGGAGCTGTTCGGCGGACAGGTCGGCCGGGGACGGGGAGCCGCCGCGCGCGGCGGCCGGCCCGGGGGCGCGCGAGGCCCCTCCCCCCGGAGCCCCGGATTCCGCTCCAGCGTCGTCGGTCTCGGCCCGGTCGGAACGGATCGTCACTTCAGCCTCCCAAGTCACACCACATGCGGGTCAGCCGGGCACGTAGCCACGGCTCTTGTCGACGACGTTGAGCAGCTCTCGTCCGTCGAGGTAGCGGTCGAGGTTGTCGAGGAACAGGTCCATGAGGTCGTCGCGCCAGCCGACGACGTCACCGGACATGTGCGGCGAGACGACCGAGCCGGGCAGTCCCCAGAGCGGGGAGACCGCCTTGAGCGGTTCGCGCCGGAACACGTCCAGCGCGGCTCCGGCGATGACCCCGGCGTCGAGGGCCGCGGCGAGGTCGGACTCCACCACGATGGGGCCGCGCGCCACGTTGAGCAGTCGGGCCGAGGGCTTCATCAGCTCCAGGAAGCGCCGGTCGACCAGGTCCCGGGTGGAGTCGGTGAGCGGCGCCGCGATCACCACGTAGTCGGCGCGGGGCAGCTCGCCCAGCAGGGTGGGGCCGCCGTCCGTGCCGCTCTCGGCCAGGCTGGACTCGACGACGGCGCCGAAGTCGGGATCGCCCTCGCGGGCGCGGCTGCCGGAGGCGCGCACCTCCATGCCGACCGCCGAGAGCTTGCGGGCGATGCGGCGGCCGATCGGGCCGGTGCCGACCACGAGGGCTCGGCTGCCCGACACGCGCTCGGTCTCGCGGTGCTCCCAGCGGTGCTCGCGCTGGAGGTCCCAGGTCCGGTGGAAGTCCTTGGCGAAGGCGATCACCTGGCCGAGCACGTACTCGGCGATGTGCTCGTCGAAGATCCCGCGCGAGTTCGTGACCACGACGCCGCTGTCGACCAGGCCGGGGAACATCAGGTTGTCCACGCCGGTGGTCGCGGCGTGGACCCACTCCAGGGAGTCGGCCCCGGCCCAGGCGGAGGCGAGTGCCTCCGTGAACAGGTCCCACACGAGCAGCGCCCGCGCTCCGGGCAGCTTGGCCGGGAGCTCCTCGGCGGTGGCGTAGTCGACCCCCTCCAGGCGCGGGTCGCCGTCCACCCGTGCGTGTCCGGGCGGCAGGACGCCCCCGTGCAGGACGAGGAGCCTCGGTCGGTGGGGCGCGGAAGGGACGGAACTGTTCACGGGCGTGCGCTCTCCGGTCGGCGGCGATGGTTCAGAGAGGTCTTCTGCGGTGGGGAGGATCGCCCTGCACGGGAAACGCTAGGGAGCCGACATAGGATTGTCAACAATCCACAAAGCGGTCGTTCCCACCGGATACCGGCCTCTCTCACATCACATCCGACCAGGCGCGCCCCATCCGCACCAGTCGGGTCTATTGCCGCGCCGGTCTTGTTGATCGTAAGATTGTCGACAATCAACAGTCCTGTTGTCCGGAGTGTTCCAGCCGGTCCCCGGCCGAAGGTCCGGGCAGACGCCGAAGGGACTCACCCATTGCCCAGGTACATGACCGTCACCCTGCCCGCCCGCGGGGTCTCCTGCGTGGCCGAGCTCCTCGACGAGGACGCGCCGCGCACCTGCGAGGCCGTGTGGAACGCCCTCCCCCAGGGAGACGCCGTCCAGCACGCCAAGTACGCGCGCAACGAGGTCTACACGATGGTGCCGAGGTTCGCCGAGGTCGAGCCCGGCCAGGAGAACCCCACCGTCACCCCGATCCCCGGCGACATCGTCTACTTCTCCTTCGACGGCGGCATGCTCGACCGCGCGTTCAAGGAGGACAAGGGGATCGGCGACCTGCCCGGCGTCATCGACCTCGCCCTGTTCTACGGCCGCAACAACCTCCTGCTCAACGGCGACGTCGGCTGGGTGCCCGGCAACGTGTTCGCCACCGTCGTCGAGAACCTGCCCGCCATGGCCGAGGCCTGCAACGACGTCTGGCGCTCCGGAAGCGTCGGCGAACGGCTCCTGTACGAACGACTGGAGCGCTGAGCGCCCCGCGGGGCCGCACGGCCCCCCGTCCCGGCGCGACCCGCGCATCCGAGAAGACACGACAACACATCCCGGGAGGTGAGTGACCGATGCGTACCGAGGGGAACCACACGAGCGGCACCGGCGCGGAGCACGGCGTCGTCGAACTGGCCGCGACCACGCGGACGCCATGGCAGTCGGGGGTCGGCGTCATCGCGCCCTACGACTTCGCGCTCGACCGCGAACTGTGGCGCTGGACGCCGGACGACGTCTCACTGCACGTCACACGGCTGCCGTACGTCCACGTGCCCGTGACGGTCGACCAGGCCGCGGCCCTGTCCCGCGAGGAGAACGTCGACCCGGCCGTCAGGGCCCTGCTCGCCCCCGAACCGCTGGCCATCGGCTACGCCTGCGCCTCCGGGAGCTTCGTGCACGGGGCCGAGGGGCAGCGGCGCCTCCACCGGACCATGGTGGACGCCGGGGCGCCCGCCGCCGTCACCACCTCCGGAGCCCTCATCCAGGCCCTCGACGCGCTCGGGGCCGACCGGATCGCCGTCGTCACGCCCTACGTGGACAGCGTGACCGACCGGCTCCTGGCCTACCTCGCCGAGCACTCGGTCGGGGTGACCTCCAGCGTCGGCCTCGGCCTGCTCAGCCACATCTGGAGGGTCACCTACGAGGAGGTGTCCCAGGCGGTGCACGCGGTGGACCGCCCCGACGCCCAGGCGGTCTTCATCAGCTGCACCAACGTGCTCACCTACGACATCATCGCGCCGCTCGAACGCGAGCTCGGCAAACCGGTGATCGCCGCCAACCAGGTGACCATGTGGGCGGTGATGAAGGCCGCGAACCGGCAGGCCGTGGCCCGGGGACAGAGCCTGATCGACGTGGCCGCGCCGAGCGCGGCATGACACGCCCGGGCCGACCGCACAGGAAGGAGAGCCCATGACACGCGTCGGATTCCTCTATCCCGGATTCAGCGCCGAGGACGACTACAAGGCCTTCGAGGAGCTGCTCGGAGGGGACGTCGAGCTGCCGCTGGTGCACACCCTCATGCGTGAGGACGCGCACCGCGTGGACGCCCTGCTCGACGTCGGCGGCGAGGACGTGCTCGCCGAGGGCGCCCGCGAACTGGCCGCGATGGAGGTGGACTCCGCGGTGTGGGCGTGCACGAGCGGGAGCTTCGTCTTCGGCTGGGAGGGCGCCGGGAAGCAGGTCGAGGGGGTGCGCCGGGCCGCCGGGGTGCCGTCCTCGAGCACGTCCTTCGCGTTCGTGCACGCCCTGAGCCAGCTCCGGATCTCCAGGGTGGCGATCGCCGCCACCTACCCCGACGACGTCGCCCGGCGGTTCGTGGAGTTCCTCACGGAGGCCGGGGTGACGGTGCTCTCCCTGGCCAGCCACGGCATCGCGACCGCCGCGGAGGTCGGCCGGCTGGGCCCGGACGACGCCGTGGACTTCGTCATCTCCAACGACCACACGCGGGCCGACGCCGTCCTGGTGCCGGACACCGCCCTGCACAGCGCCCACCTCATCGAGCCCATGGAGGCGCTGCTCGGCAAGACCGTGCTCACCGCCAACCAGGTGAGCGTGTGGGAGGGGCTCCGGCTCGCCGGGGCGGACACCGTGCGGCCGAGCGGGCCCGGAACCCTGTTCCGGGTGGGCGCCGGTGCGGTCAGGAGCGCCCTGCCGGCCCGTTAGCCTCGACCTCGTCGCCCGACAACATCCCCTGTGTCCCGTTTCTCGAGAGGAGGGCGGACCATGCCCGCCCCTGGCCGACTCAGCCCCGTCCCACGTCGCTCCACCGCCGAACTGATCGCCGACCAGCTCCGGTCCGCGATCATGTACGGCTCCCTCGCCCCGGGGGACCAGCTCGGCGAGGCGGAGCTGGCCGGGCAGCTGGGCGTGAGCCGCGGCCCCCTGCGCGAGGCGATGCAGCGCCTCGTCCAGGAGGGGCTGCTGCGCAGCGAACGGCACAGGGGCCTGTTCGTGCGGGAGCTCACCCAGGCCGACGTCCGCGACGTCTACGTGGCCAGGCTGGCGGTCGAGAGGACCGCGTGCGAGCTGATCATGCGGGGCAACCGGGGTGAGGCGGTCGCCCGCCTCACCCCGGCCGTGGAACGGCTCGCCCTGGCCGCCGCGGGGGGCGACCGGAACGCGATGAGCGACGCGGACCAGGCGTTCCACCAGACCCTCGTGAGCTGTGCGGGCAACAGCCGCCTGGAGCGCATGTCGCAGACCCTGCTGGTGGAGACCCGCATGTGCCTGACGGTGATGCAGCACGTCTACCCCGAGCCGGGCGAACTCCTGGAGGAGCACCACCGCATCCTCGACGCCATCGCCGACGGCGCCGAGGACCGGCTGCTCGCGCTGATCGAGTCGCACATGGTGGACACGGTCCAGCGCATCCACGACGGTTTCCCGTCGCCGCCGGAGGCCGCGCCGGGGGCCGGGGTCTAGGACCGCCCTCCCCGGGCCCCGGTCCCGGGACGCGGGGCGGTGCGGACCCCCGCGCCCGGTCCGGTCGACGGACCGCCGCGGGGGGAGCCCCGCGCCCGCGCGCGGGACGCGGGACCCCGCCCGGTCAGATCCCGCCGATGCCCACGTACTTGGTGTCCAGGAACTCGTCGATGCCCACGCGGCCGCCCTCGCGGCCCAGGCCGGAGTGCTTCACCCCGCCGAAGGGCGCGGCCGGGTTGGAGACCACTCCCTGGTTGAGGCCGACCATGCCGGTCTCCAACGCCTCGCTGACCCGCAGCGCCCGGTTGAGGTCCCGGGTGTAGAGGTAGCTGACCAGGCCGAACTCGGTGTCGTTGGCCGCCCGGACCGCCTCCTCCTCGGTCTCGAAGGTGAGCACCGGGGCCACCGGTCCGAAGATCTCCGTCGTGGACAGCTCGCTGGCGAAGGGGACGTTCGCGAGCACGGTCGGCCGGTAGAAGTGCCCGGGGCCGTCGCCGGGGCCGCCGCCGACCAGCACGCTCGCACCGCGTCCGACCGCGTCGTCCACCAGGCGCTGCACCTTGTCGCGGGCCTTGTCGTCGATGAGCGGGCCCACCTCGACGCCCTCGTCCAGCCCCCGCCCCATGCGCAGCGCACCCATGCGGGCGCTGAGGCGCTCCGAGAACTCCTCGGCGATCCCCGACTGCGCGTAGATGCGGTTGGCGGCCGTGCACGCCTCGCCGATGTTGCGCATCTTGGCGAGCATCGCCCCGTCGACGGCCGCGTCCAGGTCGGCGTCGTCGAAGACGAGGAAGGGCGCGTTGCCGCCCAGCTCCATGGACGTGCGCAGGACCTGTCCGGCGCTCTGCTCCAGGAGCTTCCTGCCCACGGCGGTCGAACCCGTGAAGGAGAGCTTGCGGACGCGGCCGTCGCCCAGCAGGGGCTCGGTGACCGCTCCGGGGTCCGTGGTGGGCAGGACGCTGAGAACCCCTTCCGGCAGCCCGGCCTCGGTCAGGACGCCCGCGAGGGCGAGGGCCGACAGGGGGGTCTGGTGGGCGGGCTTGAGGACCATCGTGCACCCGGCCGCGATAGCGGGCCCGATCTTGCGCGTGCCCATCGCCATGGGGAAGTTCCACGGGGTGATGAGCATGCAGGGCCCGACGGGCTGCCGCATGACGAGGAAGCGCGACTTGCCGTCCGGCGACGTGGAGAACCCTCCCTCGATGCGGACGGCCTCCTCCGCGAACCAGCGGAAGAACTCCGCCGCGTAGGCGATCTCCCCCTTGGCCTCGGCCAGCGGCTTGCCCATCTCCAGGGTCATCAGGACGGCGAGGTCCTCCTGGCGCTCCATGAGGAGCCCGTAAGCCCGGTACAGGATCTCGCTGCGCTCCCTGGGAGCCGTCCGCGCCCAGGAGGGCTGGGCCCGGTGCGCCGCGTCGAGCGCGGCGAGGGCGTCCTCCTTCCCTGCGTCCGCGACCTCGCAGAGCACCTCGCGGGTCGAGGGGTCCTCCACCTCGAAGGTGGCCCCGGAGTCCGCGTCGCGCCACTCCCCTCCGACGAAGAGCCTCTTGTCCACCTGCGCGACGACCCGTGCTTCCTGGTCCGACATGTTCACTACTCCCCGGTCGACGGGCCCACCCGTTTCGGTCGGCCTGTGGTCAGAACTGCCCGACGTGCGCCCACTGGACACCGCCACTGCACGGATGTTTCCATAGCAGTGTCGATTGTCAACAATCCTACGGAACCCGAACCACGGAATCGAGGCCACGCATGGCGGAGCTCTCCCCGGTCCTCAAGCAGGCGACACCCGTAGTCGCGGCGCGAGGAGAGGGTGTCTACATCTACGACGAGGACGACCGCCGCTATCTCGACTTCACCGCGGGCATCGGTGTGACCAGCACCGGGCACTGCCACCCCCGGGTCGTCGCCGCCGCGCAGGAGCAGGTGGCGACCCTCATCCACGGCCAGTACACCACCGTGATGCACCGCCCCCTGCTGCGACTCACCGAGCGCCTCGGCGAGGTCCTGCCCGAGGGCGTCGACCGCCTGTTCTACGTGAACTCCGGCAGCGAGGCCGTGGAGGCCGCGCTCCGGCTGGCCCGCCAGGCGACCGGCCGGCAGAACGCCGTCGTCTTCCAGGGCTCGTTCCACGGCCGCACCATGGGGGCCGCCTCCCTGACCACGTCCGGGGTCAAGATCCGCGCCGGCATCGGCCCGCTGGTGCCCGGCGTGGTCGTGTCCCCCTTCCCGTACGCCTACCGGCTGGGCCTGTCCGAGTCCGACGCGGTCGCCCACGCCCTGCGGGAGCTGGACTACCTGTTCTCGACGGTGACCTCCCCGCAGGACACGGCGGCGGTGTTCATCGAGCCCGTGCTCGGCGAGGGCGGCTACGTGCCCGTACCGGACGCGTTCCTGCAGGGGCTGCGTGAGCGCGCCGACAAGCACGGGTTCCTGCTGGTCGCCGACGAGGTGCAGACCGGGTTCGGCCGGACAGGGACGTTCTGGGGCCACGAGCCCTCGGGCATCCGCCCCGACATCGTCATCACCGCCAAGGGGCTGGCCAGCGGGTTCCCGCTGTCGGCCATCGCGGCGCCCGCCCAGATCATGGAGAAGGCGTGGCCCGGCTCCCAGGGCGGCACCTACGGGGGCAACGCGGTGTCCTGCGCGGCCGCCCTCGCCACCCTGGACGTGATCCAGGAGGAGGGCCTGGTGGAGAACTCCGCCCGCATGGGCGAGAGGCTGCGCCAGGGCCTGGAGAAGGTGGCCGGGGCCAACGAGGTGATCGGCGACGTGCGCGGCCGGGGCCTGATGCTCGCCAACGAGTTCACCGCCCCGGACGGCTCGCCCGACGCCGCGACGGCGCTGCGCGCCCAGCAGGCGGCCTCGCGCAACGGGCTCCTGCTGCTCACCTGCGGCCCGGCGGGCAACGTCGTGCGGATGATCCCGCCGCTGATCGTCGACGGCGACCAGGTCGACACGGCCGTCTCCCTGTGGGCGGCCTCCGTCGAGGAGGCCGTCTCCTCCTGACCGCCCGCCCCGGGACCGGGCGGTACGCCGCCCGGCCCCGGGGCGTCGACGCGGCCCGCCCGGGCCCCTCACACCGGGGCGGCCACCGCACCCGCCAGCAGGTGGAGGCCCGCGCCCAGCGGGACGAGCGCGGCGAGCACCGCCAGCGACCGCAGCCGGTCCGCCCGGCCGCCCGGCAGGAGGAGGGGAGCCGCCAACCCGAGCAGCACCTGCGCCCAGACCGTGCCGGGCGCGGACGGGAGGTCCGCCCGGTGGAGGAGCTCGAAGGCGCCCGCGGCCCCCGGTGCGGCGCCGAGCAGGGCCCCCGCGCTCGCCCGCCACCAGCCCGAGCTGCCGCACCACCAGGCCCCGGCGACGCCGAGGAGCGGTCCGTGGACCAGCCCGACCGCTCCCCACACCAGGGGCGCATGGAGGACCTGGCCGCCGCACAGCAGGATCGCGGCGCCGACGTGGCAGCCGGCCACCGCGCCCGCCTGGGTGAGGCCGCCCGCGAGGGCGCACGTCCACCAGCGGTGCCCGCAGCCGACCGCGCCCACCGCGAAGGCGGCCGCCGCCCACACGGCGCACACCGTCCCGGGGTTCGCGATCCACCCCGGCGCACCGGGCAGCAGGAGCCGGGCGGACATGGTGGCCACACCGAGGATCAGCCCGCCCGTCAGGGAGAGGACGAGAAGCGCCCACACGGGCACGGGCCGGGCGACCGGCACGTGGATTTTCGACCCGGCGAAGGCTTCCATGTACATATGCGTACTATCGGGGCGTGGCACGCTCCCGGTTCCGGGCCGAGGCCCTGAACGCGCGGGCGCCGAGGAGGTCCGGGACGGACCGACCCACCCGGCGCCGGAGGCCGACCGCTCCCCGGAGTCCCCGAGGCGTGACCGACGGACGCCCCCGGGCCTCGGCGGCGCCCCGGGCACCCCCTCCTCCGCGCCTCCTCTCGCCGAAAAGCAGAAGCCACAGAAATGGCGCTCTCCACGGCGGGCGAAACTCAACACCCCTTCGCCACCCGCCCCCACCAGGGAATACTCCCCGGTCACGCATCCGTCGGAAAACGTTCATCCGGGAAAACGAAAGCCGTGCGACCGCCCTATGACATGGGACACACGGCGATGTCATTACCAGTGACAACACGGAAACCCTCCGAAAGGGTCGCCGTACCGGGTTGACGCGGCGGATCCACGATCGACAGATTGGGCCCGTCTCCACAGCCCCTCCGGTGAGGCCTCCCCCATGACCGATCGACGACCGCTCCTCGGCGGGGCCCACGGCTTCGCCTCCTACGTCCAGGACCACGCCCCGGTGTCCCTCGACGTGACGCCGGCCCCGTTCTGACCGCCCGTCCCGGGCCGCCCCCGGTCCGGTCCCTCCACACGAATCCGAGGAGTCCCCCCGTGCCCGTCCCCCTCCGCTTCGGCGGCATCGCCCTGGCCTGCGCCGTCACACTCCCCCTCGCGGCCTGCGCGACGGGCTCCCCCGTCCAGGTGGAGACCGTCTCCGACCGGACGTCCACGACGTCCGCCCCGTGCGGCCTGTTCTTCGACGACTTCGACTACGGCGACCACACCGACCCGGCCCTGCGCGCACAGGGCTGGAACGTGCGCAGCTGGGACGGCGGCCCCGGCGTGCCCGGCGCCTCCTGGGACGCCGACAACGTCTCCTTCGCCCAGGAGGGCGGCAACTCCGTCCTGCGCCTGACCTCGACCACGGACGGCACCCCCGCGGGCACGAGCCAGGCCGAGCTGACCTTCGGCGAGGAGAAGTTCCACGAGGGCACCTACGCCGCCATGGTCAAGTTCGCCGACGCCCCGGTCTCCGGCCAGGACGGCGACACCGTGCTCCAGACCTTCTACACGATCACCCCGCTGGCCTACGACAACGACCCGGACTACAGCGAGCTCGACTTCGAGTACCTGCCCAACTCGGGATGGGGCGCCCCCGCGGAGGCCATGTACCTGACCTCGTACCACACCTACCAGCGCGATCCCTGGGTGGCGGACAACGTCAGCGACGTGGTGAACCGCTCCTTCGAGGGCTGGCGCGACCTGGTGATCCAGGTGGAGGACGGCGTGGTCCGCTACTACGTGGACACGCACCTGGTGGCCGAGCACAGCGGCAAGTACTACCCGTCGTCGCCGATGTCGATCAACTTCAACCAGTGGTTCATCGACATGACCGGCCACGTCGGCGGCCCGAGCACCTACGTGCAGGACGTCGACTGGGTGTACCACCAGCAGGGCGAGTCCGTGGCCCCCGAGGAGGTCAACCGGCGCGTGGGCGAACAGCGCAACGCCGGCGTCTCCCGCGTCGACGGGGTCGTCCTCGGCGGAGGGTGCTGACCACCGGCGCCCGACCCTTCCGTTCCGGCGGCCCCGGCGCGCCTCGCGCCGGGGCCGCCGGCCCCTCGCGGGGCGACCGGGGACACGGACCGGCATGACGGGTCACACACGCACACAACGGTTCGAGGCCCTCCGGCACCGTGATAGAGTCGGAGACGTCGCCAGGGAGGCCAGGCCAACCGGGCGACACACAACTGAACAACCTGCACTCGTAGCTCAATGGATAGAGCATCTGACTACGGATCAGAAGGTTGGGGGTTCGAGTCCTCCCGAGTGCACCACCTTGAGACAGTGGAGAAGCTGCCGATCCGCCACCAACGGGTCGGCAGCTTCTTTGTGTCCCCACAACTCGTGCCCGACCTGCTAACCACAGGCCGGGCGCTCTCTTTTGTGCCCGGCCCCTGTGGAGCAGCGTGGCTCCTCAGGTGTAGCAACCGGGATGGATCGCCGACGTTCGCCACGGATCGGAACGCCTACGCGGTATGCTCTTCCGCCTTGACGAGCGGTGGGTCGAGCCCTTCGCGGCCTGGTGTCTGGGATGGGTTGAAATGATCGCTCACTGTCTCGGCAACGACCAGGTGGCCCGCCTACTGTGGGACTACTCCGAGACGCAGTTGGGAGGTCCCTGATGGCACGCCTGGACAGCGATGGCGTCACCGTGCTCGTACCGACCGGAGGCACCCTTCCCGACGGCACCAAGTGGGACGCTGCACAGCGCCTCAGCCCTGGAGACGAGGACTACGACGAGGCCCTGGCCGCCGCCCGCGCTCGTGCCCGTGCGCGCACGCCGCGACCAGAGCCCTCCGACGCGGACATCGATGCCTTCATCGTGTCGCTGAGTCGCGAGTAGCGACACCGCTTCTTCCCGCAAGCCCCGTACCGATCCCGGTGCGGGGCTTTCGCGTGCCCGCACGCCCAGCCGATACCGGGAGGACGGCCGTGCGGGGAAGACGGAGACCTAGTCGTCGACCTGGCCGTCGGTGAACCGTCCGACCGGTTCCAGGTTCAGGCCGCGCAGGGCCCTGGAGATGTCGGACAGGGCCTTGGCGTTCGCCAGGGAGGCGAAGAACCGGGCACTTTCCAGATCTCCCCTCTCCTCGGCCGCGACCGCCTTGTCCACGAAGTGGTCGATCCTGGTGTCCGTGAACCCCATCGCTACCCCCGGTGTTCTCGTCGAACGCACAGTCATGCCAGCTTAGGGCGCGGACGGTGTACGTCTCCGGCAACGCGCCCGGCGACATCGCGCCCGGCCGACGGCCGCCGGGCGGTCCCGCGGCCCGGACGCGACGAGGGCCCGGGGGCGGTGACCGCCCCCGGGCCCTGGTGGGACAGGTGCCTCAGCCCCGTCGGGAGGACACCTCGTCGGCGTCCTTCTCCGGGGTGGGGCCCGCGTCTGCGGCGGCGTCGCCGTCCTCGGCCCCCCGCTCGTGCGGGTGGCGCTTCTCCAGGGCGGCGCCCTCCACGTCGATGTCGGGCAGGATCCGGTCGAGCCACCTGGGCAGCCACCACGCACCGTTCCCCGCCAGGTGCATGAGCGCGGGGATCAGCGCCATGCGCACGACGAAGGCGTCGATGAGCACGCCGAAGGCGAGCGCGAACCCGATCGAGCTGATCATGACGCTGTGGGAGAAGACGAACCCGCCGAACACCGAGATCATGATGATCGCCGCGGCGGTGACCACGGCGCGGCCGGCGTGGAACCCGCGCACCACGGCCACCCGGGCGGGGTCGCCGTGCACGTAGGCCTCGCGCATGCCCGTACCGATGAAGAGCATGTAGTCCATCGCCAGGCCGAACAGGATGCCGGCCAGGAGCGTGGGCAGGAAGTTCAGCACCGGCCCGGTGTTCTCGATCCCGAAGAGGCCTCCCAGCCATCCCCACTGGTAGACGGCCACCACCCCGCCCAGCGAGGCGAAGAAGGACAGCACGAACCCGAGCGTGGCCACGACCGGCACGAAGACCGACCGGAACACCAGCAGCAGGATCACCAGGGACAGGCCCACGACCACGGTGAGGTAGGTCGGCAGCGACTCGCTCAGGGTCTCCGAGATGTCGATGTTGCCGCTGGCCATGCCCGCGACGCCCAGCGGCCCGGCGCCGTCGATCGGCTCCATGTCGCGGAGGGTGTGCACGAGTTCCTCGGTGGTCTCGCTGGACGGGCCGTCCTCGGGCACGACCTGGAAGATGGCCAGGGAGTGGTCGTCGGAGATCCCGATGGGCGCCACCGCCGAGACGTCGTCGTGGGAGTAGAGCTCCTCCGCGACCTGTGCCTGCTCGTCCAGGGCGTTCTGCTCGGCGGCCTCGTCGGTCGGTCCGCCGGTGAGTTCGGCGACGACCAGGAGCGTGCCGTTCTGTCCCGCTCCGAAGTTCTCCTCCACGGCGGTGTAGGCCCGGTACTGGGTGGAGTCGGTGGGCTCCGCGGAGCCGTCCGGCATGCCCAGTCGCAGGCCCAGGGCGGGCAGGGCGATGATGACCAGGGCGATCACGGCGACGGCGGCCTGGAGCACGGCCCGGCCGGTCGACATCGGCCGGATGCTCTCGGACCCGCCCGTGTTCCCGCCCCCGGCGGACGCGGCGGCGTTCTCCGCGAGGCGTCCGCGCTCGCGGCGCGACAGGATGCGCATGCCGATCAGCGACAGCAGCGCCGGGACGAGCGTGATCGCGATGAACACGGCGACGGCGATGGAGATCGCGCCCACACTGCCCATGAGGCCGAGGAAACCGATCCCGGTCAGGTTCAGCCCCAGCAGCGCGACGAGCACGGTCGTTCCCGCGAAGACCACGGCGTTGCCCGCGGTCCCGTTGGCCAGGCCGATGGACTCGCCGACCTCGGCGCCCTGCTTGAGCTGGCGGCGGTGGCGGTTGACGATGAACAGCGCGTAGTCGATGCCGACGGCCAGACCGAGCATCAGGCCGAGGATCGGCGTCACCGACGCCATCTCCAGCACCCCGGACAGCGACATCGCGATCAGGGTGGCGACACCGACGCCGATCAGCGCCGTCAGGATCGGCAGGCCGGCGCCCACCAGGGTTCCCAGCATGACCACCAGCACCACGGCGGCCACGATCACGCCGATCACCTCGGCGGTGCTGACCAGGCTGGGCATCGCCATGGCCATGTCGTTGCCGAAGTCGACGGTGGTGCCGGGCACCGGGTCGCTCTCGAAGACCGCCATGACGGCGTCGCGGGTCTCCTGGGAGATCTCCGTCTGGCTGTCGGTGAAGGCGATGTTGACCAGGGCGGTGCTGCCGTCCTCGGAGACCGTGCGGATCCCGGAGGCCATCTCCAGCATGGCCTCGCCCCGTTCGAGCTCCTCCAGGCCCGTCTCGATCTCCTCGAGGTTCTGGTCGATCACGGCCTGTTCGGCGTCGAGCCCGGTCTCGGCCTGGTCGAGCATCCCGGCGGCCTCGGCCTGGGCGCGGCCCGCGTCGAGCTCCGCCTGGCCGGCTTCGAGGTCCTGGAGTCCGGACTCGAGCTCCTCGCGGCCGTCCTCCAGTTCCTGCTGCTGGTCGGCCCGCTGGTCCTCGGTGGCGAACGGGTCCACCGTCGTCTCGACGCCGGAGGCCTCGGCGGCCTCCTCCGCGCGGTCGGCGATCGCGTCCTGCTGTTCCTCCGTGAAGGCCGAGCCGTCCTCGGTCTGGTAGACGACGGTGCCCGCGCCGCCGCCCATACCGGAGAACTCCTGCGACAGGAGCTGCTCCACCTCGTCGGTGGGCGTCCCCGGGATGGAGAAGCTGTCCTCCAGCTCCCCGGAGAAGAGGAAGAAGGCGGTACCGGCCGCCACGAGCAGCGCCAGCCAGATCGCTATGGCGGTCTTGGCGCGGTGTGCGCACGCGCGCCCGAGTCTGTAGAGAAATTCAGCCATGGTTGTTGTCTGCCAAACGGAGATGGGTGGTGGGAGCGCGTCGTGCGCTCAGGAGGAGGCGGGGCCGACCGAGCCGTACCCGTCCCGGTTGACGGCGATCATGCGGTCCAGCAGCTCGGACCAGACCCGGCGGGAGGACGCGGTGACGACTCCCCCGGTGGTCTGCTCCCAGCGCTGGACCGTGACCGCGCCGCCGCTGATGAGCGCGCCGCACATGAGGTCGACCACGAGCGGGTCGACACGCGGGTGACGGCGCGTCATGATCGCCGCCAGGCGGGCGCTCACGTCGTTCATCGCCCGCTCGAACAGCGCCGCACGGCTCGGGGCCGGTTCGTGCCCCTCCTGTTTGAGGAACTGCTTGAGCCGGGTGATCGGGGTGAGCAGGTCGGTGCTGCGTATCGCCGCGGCGAACTCGTCGAACATGCTCCCCGGGCGGTCGGCGTCCGCCGCAGTGAGGTTGGCCTCGATGCTGTCGACGATCGCCTCCAGCATCTGGCCGAACACCTCGAGGACGATGTCGTCCAGGGACCTGAAGTGGTTGAACACGGTCCGGCGGGAGACGTCGGCCCGTTCCGCGAGCTGGTCGACGGTGAAGCCGGTCCCCCCGCTCTCGGTCATCAGCGCGGCGGCGGCCTCGACGATGGCGCGACGGTGGCGCGACTTGAGAGCCGCACGCCGGTCACGTGAGGGCTGTCGGTGCTGGTCGTTCACGGTTTCACGCTAGACACCAGAGTGCACTAAGTGCAACGAAGCACTGGGTGCACCTAGTCACACTCGAGGCGCGGCCGACCCCGCCCCGGAGGCCGCCGTGCGCGGCGGACCCGCACCGGCCCGCCCCGCCGGCTCCCCGCGGCGTCGTACGGGGAGCGCCGCGGCGTCCCGCCACCCTTCGGGCCGGCCTTTCGCGGTCGAGCCGCGCCGCGGGACGGAGAACCCCTCCCGGTGTCCGTCCCGCGCGCCCCGGGCCCGTTCCCGCAGCGCCCCGGAAAGAGCTAGTCGTCGCCGGACGAGCCGCAGCCGTGCTCACCGAAACCGGGGATGCTGCCCTGGCTCCGCTCCCAGGCGAGCTGGTCGCCCTGGCGTTCGACGGCCTTGCGCTCCTCGGGCGTCAGGTCGTCGGGAATGGGGTCGCGGTCCTTGCGAGCCATGGTGGCCTTCCTGTTCCTTCTCCGTGTCGTGGTCCGGCACCGGACACGGCCGGTACTCCGCGGCGGCGCCTCATCCACCTGACGGAGCCGGGACGGAGGTCTGACGCGGAGAACGCCATGCCATTGAGTGACCTATGTCTCACTCTCCGCATTGACCACTGTACGGGAAAGGGGCCTGCCCCGGACGGCCCGCCGACCGGCAGCGGGGGCCGGGGAACGCCCGGCCTCCTCAGGGCGGACCCCGCCGGGGACCGGGGAGGCCGGGCCGCTGCGGCCCGCGGCCCGACCGCGCACGAAACCCCGGCCGCCCCGGCGGGCCTGTGGCATCCTGCGGCCATGATCGGACGACTGCGCACCATCGCCATCGACTGCCCGGACCCGGCCGCGCTCGCCGGGTTCTACTCCGAGCTCCTGGGGCTGCCCGTCACCTACGAGGGCGCGGACGGCTCCTGGGTGGAGATCGGCGACGGTGAGGGACCGCACCTCGCTTTCCAGCTCGCCCCGGACCACCGGCCGCCGGCGTGGCCGGACCCGGAGCGGCCCCAGCAGATGCACTTCGACATCCGGGTGGACGACATCGACGCGGCGGAGGACCGGGTGGTCGCCCTCGGAGCCACACCGCTGGCGCGTACGCACGACGCCCCCGGCGTCCCGTTCCGTGTCTACGCGGACCCGGCCGGGCACCCGTTCTGCCTGGAGTTCACCGAGTAGCCGCCCCCCGGCAGGCCGTTCGGGCCCGGACCCGGCCCGACGCCGGGTCCGGGCCCGGCGTCAGGCCGGGTCCACCCGGTAGAGCGTGGTCGACCCGGACACCTCGTTGGCCACGGCCAGGAGGGGCACCCCCGGGACGGGCGAGTCGTCGCCCGCGATGAACGCCAGACCCTCGGCGCCGAGGTCTCCGGTCTCCCGGGTCCCGGGCTCGGCGGAGAAGTCCCGGTTGTTGAGGTACTGCACGTGGAAGGCGGCGTTCGGGTCGGTGACGTCGTACACCATGACCCCGCCCACGCGTTCCAGGCCGATGAACGCGTACGTGCGGCCGGACACCTCGCCCAGCACGACGCCCTCCGGCTCGGGGCCCTTGTCGTCGCTGCGGCTCTCGAAGCTGTTCTCCGTGTGGTTGGAGTTGAAGAAGTCCGGCTCGGCCTCCGCGGTGATCCGCTCGAAGTCGGCACCGGAGTCGAAGAGCTGCTCCCCGTCCGCCGTCCAGATCGAGAAGGACCGGCCGCCGAACGCGTACACGTCCTCGTAGCAGGAGCCGTCCTCGCGCAGGCCGTCGGCCGCGGTGACCGTCAGCCTCCCGAGGGCGGCGTCGTCGGCCAGCCCCTCCGGCGAAGTGACGCCCAGGTCGTTGCCGTCGACGAAGTCGCGCAGGCGCGGGGAGTCCTCGCACAGCGGGGTCTCCTCGACCAGGTCGGCCAGCCTGGCCTCCTCCGAGTAGCCGTCCCGGTCCCGGGAGTCCCCCTCGTTGGCGGTGACCAGCAGGGTCCGGCCCTGCCACCGGTAGCTGTCGAAGCCGTCGGGCTGGTACATGCCGTACACCGGCCAGTTCTCGATCCGGACCGCCCCGTCGCGGTCGGACGCGTCCAGTCCGTTGCCGGGCTCCAGGTGGTCCTTGACCCCGAAGGGCACGATGTCGGTGAACTCCACGGTGCGCAGGTCCAGGACGGCGAACGCGTTGGCCTCCTGGAGGACCACGTGCGCGCTGTAGGCGGTGTCCGCGACGATGTACTCGGGTTCGAGGTTGCGCGCCACCCGGCCGGGGGTTCCCGGCTCGCCGGTGGACAGGTCCGGCCCGAACACCCGCACGTCGGGGTGGAGCTCCCTGTCCCCGTCCCAGGCGCGGAAGTCGGCCGTGCGCACGTCGTCCTGGGTGAGGGCGGCCGGCCTGCGGTTCACCCTGATCACGCTGACGGAGCCCTCCGGGTCGACGGTGTGGGCGTCGTCGGGCTCGCCCTCGTTGGCGACCAGGAGGTGTCGGCCGTCGGGGGTGAAGGTCGCCATGTCCGGCAGGGCGCCGACCCGGACCGCGTTCAGCGCCCCGCCCCCGGTGTCGAAGAAGACCACCCAGCCGTCGTCGGTGCGGTCCGCGGCCTCGACGGCCACGGCCACGACGCCGTCGTGGACCGCCACGGAGTTGGCGACCGCCCCCTCCCCGACCACCGACCCGTCCGCGGCCGCCACCCCGGCGACTCTCAGGTCGAGGAGCTTGGCGGGTGCGGACGGGTCCGAGATGTCGAGGACCTCGACCGTGGCGGCCGCGGCGTTGACCACGAACAGCCGCTGGGAGCGCGGGTCGTGGGCGACGATCTCCGCGGCCGCCGCGTCGAAGGAGCCCGTGCGGTAGGTACCGACCGCGGACAGTGCGACGCCCCCGGGATCCGTTCCGGCGGAGTGCCGTTCGTCGGCGTGTACGGGGGCGGCCGTCCCGGTGAGGGCGACGGTGAGAGCCGCTGTGGCCGCCATGGTCTTGCTCATGGGTCGTTCCTGGGGGTGAGGGGGAAGGGGGCGCGGACACGCCCGCGCCGCAGCCAACCAGCTCGGAACGAGGGACAGCCGAACGGGTGGTGGCGCGAGGGTGAAGGGACCGCGGGCTCGGGGGACCAGTATCCCTGTGCGGGGTGCCGCTGTGGCCCTGTTCGGAGAACTCCTCCGAGGTCCCCGCCGGGGCCGGGCCGCGGTTCCGCCGCCGGTCCCGGGCGGCGGCGTCGGACACGGGGACGACGGTGCGGCGGCCGAGACGTCGGGCCGCTTCGAGCTCGGCGAGGGACCTGCCGGAACCCGGCGGGAGGTCGGTCCAGGCGTGCCGGAGCCCCTCCGCACGGTGGGCGCCGACGGCGTCCGGGGCGGTGCGCCGGCAGGGGTGGAACTCGCCGGACCGGCGGGCCGCCGCGAGCGGCGTGGGTGTTTCGGACACGCACGCACAGCAGACGGGGCGGCCGTCTCCGGAGGGGGACGGGCCCCCGGGGGATCAGTACCCGGCGGAGCGGAGCCGCTGCCAGGCGGTGACCCAGCGCCGGCGCTCACCGTCGTCGGTACCCGCGCAGGCGGTGACGAAGGCCATGAGGAACACGTATCTGGGCAGCTCGGTGCCTTCGAGGGCCTGCTGGAAGGTGGAGCTCTTGACCGCTCCCCCGCACAGGTACTCGAGTTCGAGGTAGGACCAGTCGCCCGCCCAGACGAGGTAGCGGCGCATGGTCAGCAGGAACTCGGCGGGGTTCTCGGCGTCCAGGGGGTTGGGGCGCTGTTCGTAGCCGACCAGCGCCTGCACGGGGAGGCGGCGCTCGACGGTTGCGCTGGGGGTGGACAGGACGCTGTCCAGCCATGTGGTGCGGCCGAGGGCGATGTTGGGACCGGTGGGCTCAAGGATGTTTGTGGGACTCACATCGTCTCCTTTTCACCGGTCGAAATCGACGTCATGTAGTTCTTCCGTGCGTGGTACGCCCGAGTGGCGCAAACGCGAACAAGGGGGCTGAGAGAACACCGAAGGCCGGTCTCGGGATGTTGTGGAGGGAACTCCGACGGTTCGGTTACCAGGAAATCTACCGGATGAACACGACACGCGAAAGCGCCTGGTGCCCGGGTTCCGGAGAGGCGTGGGTCTCCCTGGCCTGTGACGTGGACGCCCCGTCGCGCCCCACTGTGGAATTTTTGTGCGCAACACAGCAAATGTCATCTGACACCCCGAGGGAAACGTCCGCAATGATGGGAAATGGTGGGAGCGGCGCGACCTGGGAAAGCATGGAAATGATCTTGCTTCCCCGAAAAGCAGGTTAACCGAATCACTAGTTTTAGCGGGACCGAAACTAGCCCTCCGGAGCCCACGCCAGGACGGTGGCGTCGTCGCTCGCCTTGCCCCGCGGGAACTCCGACCGCTCCGGATCGGCTCTTTCCAGTACGCGGACCCGGTCCACCAGGGAACGGGGTCCCTTGTCCGATACCAGGGCGAGAATCTGTCCCCAATTCAGGTCGCCGAAAGTCTCGGCCACCCGGCCCGCCCCGTCGGTCATCGCTGCGAAGGGGCGTGCGGGCAGGGTTCCGGTGATCGCCTCCTCGGCGGCACGCGTGTCCGCCCCCGCCGTCCAGAAGCCGCCCGGCACGTTGCGCAGGTCCCGGATCGCGCCCCGGCGGTCCGGCTCGGCCCTCAGGTCGTCGAGCCGGGTGTCGGCGACCACGACCGCTCCGCCCGCTCCGTCCTCCACCAGCAGGACGGAGTCGGACAGCACCAGGTACTCCAGCCGCCCGCCGCCCACCCGCACCGCCACCACCGTCGCCGACGGCGTCTGCCGGTTGTCGAGGTCGCAGGTGTCCGCGTGCAGCGCCGAGGCCGTGGCGATGGCCTCGGCCAGGGAGTCGCGGAGGGGCGCCCCCGCGTCCGCTCCGGCCAGCAGGAGCGCGCCGAGCCGCCGCGTGTACCAGGCGACGCCGTGGGAGCAGCCGTCGTCCAGGCCGACCGGGGCGGTGGCCCCGTCCAACAGCACGGCGCTGGTCGCGGTGGCGGCGGCGAAGTCCTCGTTCGGCCGGCCGGGGTCTCCCGGCTCCGTGGCGATCAGGAAGGGCACCGGGGCAGTTCCTCTCCGCCGGGCGGCGCCTGCGCACGGCTGCCCGTCATCTTCCCGCCCGGGCGGCGTTCACGCCGGACCTCCGCCCGGAACGCGCACGGGGCGCGTCGGCCGGAGCACCCCTGCCGGACGCCGCGAGGGCCACGGCGCCCGGCCGGCGCCCGGCGCCGGGGCGGAGCACCCCGGCGCCGGAAGGGGTCAGCGGACGAGGACGGAGGTGTGCACGTCGATGTTCCCGCTCTCCCAGAGCCAGTCCATCGCGGCCAGGCTCACCCGCGCGCACCCCTTGGAAGCGGGCTGTGCGGGAACGCTCGGGTATCCGTGGACGGCGATGCCGCCGTTGAAGTACTTGGGTCGGTAGAGGGCGCCGTAGGGGCCGGGGTCCCAGGCGTCCACGTCGCGGAAGACGGTGTAGGTGCCGGTGGGGGTGGTGGCGATCCGCTCGCTGCCGTCCGAGCCCTCGTAGGGCTGGCCGGAGCCGGTGGAGGTGTTGACGACGCGCTCGACCTCGCCGTCGGAGACCACCAGGAGCAGCTGCCTCTCCAGGTCGATCTCCAGCAGGTCGCCGGAGGTGGTCGTGGCGGAGGGGAGCACGCCCTCGTCGAGCGCTGCGCGGGTGGCGGGGCCGACCACGCCGTCGCGGTCGAGGCCGGCGGCCTTCTGGAGGGCCACGACCGCCTGGTCCGTGTGGAAGCCGAACTGGCCGTCCACGCCGTCGATCCAGTAGCCCAGCTCGGTGAGCCGCTCCTGGAGGGCGGTCACCTCCGGTCCCGTGCTGCCCTGGCGCAGCTCCGGTCCGGAGGCGGCGGGGCCGGGGGCGGCGGACGCCGGGGGCGCGAGCACGACGGCGCCCAGGAGGAGGGCGCACGCCGCGGCCAGGACCGCGACCATCGAGCGGACGGACCGTGTCCGGGCGGGCGGGGGAAGCGTGAGGAGTGAGGGGGGAGTTGCCATACGTCACCTGTACCCACGAAAACGCCGGCTCTCCCCGATTCCACGTACCTGTGGAAGGCTCCCGCGCGTCGTGGCACGTCACGCGCGTGCTCCCTTTTTCCGGCCCCCGTCCCGGCCCCGGGGACGCCGGCCACGGCCCCGCCTCCCGGGCCGCGGCACGGTCCCCCGCACCCCCGTCGCGACCCGTGCGGGCTCAGCCCCGGCGCGTCCGGGCGTGCAGGGAGGAGGCCACCTGGACCAGCGCGCGGCACCGGGCGAACTCCACGGCGGTGAACGGCACCCCGTTCCGGCGGACGGTGAGCACGCCCCCGTCCGGTGCGGGCAGGGTCATGGAGGCGCCCGAGAGGTCCTCCCTCCCCAGCCCGGCGGGAGGGCTGTCGGCGTGCTCCACCTCGTGGGCCGCCGTGAGCGCGAGCAGGGAGCGCTCCAGGGTGGCCGCCCCGGCGATCAGCGCGCTGACCAGGGCGAGGGTGCGGCTGGTGGTGTCGCTGAGTTCGTGGACGTCGGCGGGCCGTACGAGCGCGTCCCGGCCGCCCGCCTCGCGCACGGCGGTGTGCAGCGCCTCCTCCCCCACGTGCGCGGGGGCGCTGACGAAGAACTCGTCCACGGCGTCGGTCCCGGCGGGGTGCACCTGCATCAGCCGGATGTCGACCCCCAGGGCCGCGAACCGGGCGGTGAGCGCCGCCAGGCCGCCGGGCACATCGGCGACGGTCACCCTCACCCCCCACAACCGGTCGTCGGCCGGGTCGTGCGCGGCGTACGGCGCGGTCCCCGCCCCGGCGTCCCCGCCCCTCCCGGATCCGCCGTCCGGTGCGGCCCCGCCGGTCGGGGCCGGGCCCGCTCCGGCCGCGGGCCCGGTCCCCGCCGCGTCCCCCGCCGCGCTCCCGGCCGCGTCCGCGCGCGGTCCGCGGCGCCGGGGCGCGTGCGCGGCTCGGTGCCGGTGCCAGCGGTGCAGCGCGGAGACCGCGAGGAGGAGCACCCCCACGCCGATCAGCGTGCGGACACCGCCGTCGCTGTGTCCGAGGGAGAGCACCACGACGTGCGAAGCCCCCGCCGCGAGGAGCAGTGCGCCCAGGTCGAGTGCCTCGCGGCCGAGGAAGCCGTGGCGGTGGTCGTTGTTCCCGTGGTCACCATCGGAGACGTCCATGGACCCGAAGGTGCCCGGCGGACGTTGCGCCCGTTCGTCACTCCGTGACGACGAGGTAACGACTCGGAGTGACGTCCGTCACGGAGCGGAGTCGCCGCCCGCGGTCCGACCGGCCGCCGCCGTCCCCGCCCGCGGCGGCCCCCGCACCGGAGGGGCCGCCGCGGGTCCGGTCCGCGCGGGTGCGCCGGCCCGGCGCGCCCGCGCGGCATCGCTCCGGGAACACCTGGAGGATGTGAGCGAAACCGCACTCCACCTGCGATGATCCGGACGTTCGTCACCGTTCCACGGGGTGGAGTGCAAGCGAGGTGCGACCACTCGCACGCGACGATCCACGAGGTGCGCGACGTGACCGACATCGAGCCGACCGGAACCGCTGCCGGAGCCCGCGACGCGTCCCCCGGGGCGCGCCGGGGGGCGCAATCCCGACCGCGCGTCCTCCGCCGAGGCCCCCTGTTCGCCGTCAGGGCCGCCGCCGGGGCCGTGACGGTCCTGGCCGCCGCCGAGATCGCCGGCGGCCTGGCGGGCTTCCCCGTCCAGGGCCTGACGTCGATCGGGGCCGGAGTCGGCCTCGGAGTCCCGGGGACCGGCCCCGGAGGGGTCGACGCGGTCTGGCGGTCCCCCGGGATGATGCTCGCGCTGGCGCTGATCAGCGCCGTCGGGCTCTCCCTGATCATGCTCGCGCTCGTGCCCGGCCCGGACGACGGGGCCGGGTCGGACGCGGACCCGGCCGACGGCGCGCCCGGGTCCCGGGAAGGCCCGGGGGCCGCCGCGCCCGCGGGGCGGCCCGGGCCCCGCCGTGCGAGGACGCCGTACGAGGTGGGCGTGGCCTGCGGGCTCAGCCCGCGTGCGGCCCTGCGCGGCGCCGGCCTCCGTGCACGAGACGGCGCATGAGCGCGTCCAGGGGTCCGGGACGCGCCGACCCGGCGAGCCACGCGGCCAGGCCGAGGCCGACCAGCCAGACCAGGGCCGCGACGACCAGCGCGCCGAAACCTCCCACCCTCGGCCCCATCCCCGCGAGGTCGGGGTGGAGCACGGCCGCGACCAGCACCGAGTTGAGGATGTAGAAGGTCAGGGAGCGCTCTCCCACCGCCGCGACGGTGCGGGTCAGCGGCCCCCGGCCGCGGTCCAGGCGGATCGCCCACAGCGTGAACAGGGCCGCGTACCCGGCCCCGCCGAAGACACCGGTCAGCACCTGGAGCGCCATCATCAGGCCCTGCGCGACCGCTCCCGGCTCCAGTGCGCCCACTGCCGTGAGGGCGGAGGGCAGGGCTCCAGCGACGGACACGGCCACGCCGACCGCCGCGACACGCGCCAGCAGCCCCCTGTGCGCCTCCGGGTCGTCCAGCAGCCCCGCGCGGCCCGCCCGGTAGCCGAGCACCACCAGCAGGAACAGCGGGTAGGCGATCGCGACGAACACCGGTCCGAACGGGAGCCCGATCAGGCGGGCCGCCCAGTCCCCGGCGGTGAGGTACCCCGCGACGGCGTACACCTCGCCGCCCTCGGCGCCGGCGGTGCCCAGGCTCATCCCGACCATCGCCAGGGGGACGGTCACCGCGTAGAGCGCGGCGAACGCCACGGCCGCGCGCGTCACGGCCCGGGTGGAGCGCAGCAGCAGCCACCCGGTGACCAGGGCGGCGACGCCGTAGGAGGCGAGGATCTCGCCGGGGAACACCAGCAGCGCGTGCACGAGGCCGAACAGCAGGAGGAAGAGCCCTCGCCTGCGGAGCAGGCGGCGGACCTCGGCCTCGGGGGCGCCTCGCGCGGACTGGCGGGCGACCGTCCACGCCAGTCCGTAGCCGAACAGGATCGCGAACATCGGGAACGCCCGGTTGTCCAGCAGCAGCGTGGTCGCGAAGGCCGCGCCCCTGTCGAGCGGAGCCGCTCCGGAGGCGTCCGTGCCGAAGCCCGCCCCCGCGTACACCCCGGCGTAGGCCATGGCGATGAGCAGCAGCATGAACCCCCGCGCCAGGTCGGGGGCGAGTCGGCGCTCCCCTCGCGCCGGCGGCACCGCTGTGGCGTCCATCTCGTGCGTCCTCTCCTCGGCGTACCCTCCGGCCAAGGGTGGCGCGCGGGGACGCGGCCGGGCATCCCCCGATCGGCCGGACCGGGCCGCCGGACGGCCAGGAGGCGCGGTGCGGAGCCCGCCGGAAGGCCGGGGAGGGGCGGCCCGGGGACCGCGGCGGGTCGGTGCGGAGGCGCACCGGCGGTCTGCCCGGCGCGGCTATCCCGCGGGGTCGTCGAGGTCGACGACGTCGATGTCCACGCGGGCCGCGCGCAGCCCCAGCCGGTCCTCCACCAGGGAGCGCATGGCGCGCCGCGCCTCCTCGGCGGCCTCGACGATCGGCAGGCCGAGGGCCACCCGCGCCGTGGCCAGGACGACGAGCCCCTCCGGCGTCTGCTCGACCCGGCAGCGGCCCACGACCACGCCGGGGACGGACTCGACGGAGGCGCGCAGCATGGCGGCCACGGCGGTCCCCCGG
Organism: Nocardiopsis sp. NPDC006198; assembly: GCF_040613895.1. Classification (NCBI taxonomy): domain Bacteria; kingdom Bacillati; phylum Actinomycetota; class Actinomycetes; order Streptosporangiales; family Nocardiopsidaceae; genus Nocardiopsis; species Nocardiopsis sp. NPDC006198. Next base: position 109,685 of record NZ_JBEXSY010000007.1, read on the forward strand.
ACCTCGGTGCCCCCGGGCCCGGGGCCCGACAGGACGACGGTGCCGCTGGTGCGCCTCTCCGCGCGCACGGCGCGCATCACGTCCGCCAGCAGGCCGGGGGGCGCGCCGACCTCCTGGTCACCGGTCCGCCGGACCGCCGAGACGAGGGGGCGCAGCTCCTCCGCCTGCTCCCGGCAGTACTCGCAGGCGGACTCGTGCGGTGTGGGCTCCCCGGACGTCAGGTGTCGCAGGAGGGCGTCCACCGAATTCCCGCAGGGGAGCCGGTCGTGGTCGTCGGACGGGTCTACCGCCATGGCTCAAGCGCCTCCACGAGATGGGTACGCGCGCGGTGAATGCGTCCACGCACGGCGGTCGGGGTCGTGTCGACGATCGCCGCTATCTCTTCATAACCCAATCCTTCCATCTCGCGCAGGACCCAGCAGGTCCTCTGCGGGGGCGGGAGCCCCGAGAGCGCGTTGAACAGCGCCTCCCGGAGGTCGCCCGCGATCGCCTCCCCCACCGGCCCGGGGCCGGGGGCGGCGAACCCCTCGTCGTCCTCGACGGGCGCCTCCGGCCTCCTGGCCCTCAGGACGTTCAGCGCGCGCCGGCCCACGATCCGGTGGAGCCAGGCGGGAAAGCTCTGGGGGTCGGTGAGCTCGGGGAGCTTGCGCCAGGCCGTGACCAGGGCCTCCTGGGCGGCGTCGCGGGCGTCGCCGGGGTCGCCCACCACGCGGAGGGCGATCCGGTAGACGGTGTCCTGGTGCCTGCGGACGAGGATCTCGAAGGCCCGGTCGTCCCCGTCCTGGGCGCGCTCCACGAGCACGCTCTCCGGCAGTGCGGTTTCCCTGTGCATCGGTGGTAAGGCCACCCCTCCCAGTACACGCGCACAGCGAAACTACCCTAGGTTTTCGATCGAACACGCACAGCACCGCCCCGATGCTCCTATCCTGATAGTGATGCAGGTCACACAAGAGAGGGCGTGAGCCCGGGCCCGTTCCCCGTGTCCTCCCCTGTGACGAAGCGACAACGCAAGACGCATCCCACCGACGAAGGAGAACGGCCCATGACCGCGAAGAACGCTCAGAACGACGGGAACCGCGGTGACGAGGCGGTGGCCGGCGGCGGTCTCGCCCCCGCCCCGCTGCGGGACGCCTCGGCCCCCGCCCGCACCGACCGCGACCGGGAGGCGGGCTCCGGCAACGGACGCACGTCGATCGCCGACCACGTGGTCGCCAAGATCTCCGGCATGGCCGCCCGCGAGGTCCGGGGCGTGCACCAGATGGGCGGCGGGGCCGCCCGCGCCTTCGACGCCGTCCGTGAGCGCATCCCCGGTTCGACCTCCACGAACACCGCCGCGCGCGGCGTGGCCGTCGAGGTGGGCGAGCGCCAGGCGGCCGTCGACATCAACCTGGTCGTCGAGTACGGGGTCTCCATCCCCGACCTCGCGGGCGCGGTACGGCGCAACGTCATCACCGCCGTGGAGCGCATGACGGGCCTGGAGGTCACCGAGGTCAACGTGGCCGTCGACGACATCCACCTCCCCGACGAGGGCGAGGACCAGCCCTCCGCCGAGCCGAGGGTCCGATGAGAACCGGCCGGTCCCCGGACCGGGGGCCGGCCGCAGGGACGAGAGGAGGAGCGGGACCCATGTGGCCGATCGTCGGACTCGCCTTCGGAGCGGTCCTCGGTCTCGCCGCCGCCTTCGGCGGCTTCGGGGCCTTCCTCCTCGTCCTCGTACTCGGGACGGCCGGGTTCCTGGCCGGACGGGCGTACGCGGGCGAGGTGGACCTCGCCGAACTGTTCACCCGGCGCGAACGAGGTGACCGCCGGTGATCCCCGCCGGGGCGCCGGGCCGGCGGGCGCACGCGGCGCGCTCCCCCCTCCGCGGGGGAGCGCCCGCGGGGCCCTCCACGGCCCCGCCGGAGGAGCGGGGTTCCACGACCGTCGCCGACCGGGTGGTGGAGCGCGTGGCGCTCACGGCCGCGGCCGAGCACCCCCGCGTCCGCCCCCTCGCCGAACGGCTCGGGGGGCTGGCGGGGCGCGGACCGGCACGGGCCGGGGTACGGCGCGGGGGTTCCCGCGTCGCGCTGCGCCTGGAGATCGCCGTCGCCTACCCGTCACCCCTCGCGCGGACGGCGGAGGAGGTCCGGGCGCACGTCACCGCGACGGTGGAGGCGCTCACCGGCCTCACCGTCCACAGCGCCGACATCGAGATCGTCGAACTCGTGCCCGCCCCGCGGGTGCGCTGACCCCTGACACGAAGGACGCGGACATGACTTCCCTCCAGGAGGCGTCACAGAAGCAGAGGACACCCGCGGGCCCCTCCCCCGCCGGGGTCCGGACCGCGCGGCGTACCGCCGTGCGGGTCTTCCGGCCGCAGCGGTCGCTGCCCGCCGCCGTCGCGGCGGTCTCGGTGGCCGTCGTCGGCGGGCTGGCGGTCGCGGTGACCACCGCGGGTGCGGACGGGGCGCCGTCGCCGCTCACGGGGATCGACGGAAGCCTCTCCCGCGTGTCGTCCACGCCCTGGGAGGCGCCCGAGGCCATGGTGCTCTCGGCCGTGGCCGCCGCCGTCGGCCTGACGCTGGTGCTGACCGCGCTCCTGCCGGGGACCGGCGGCCACCTGGCCCTGCGGACCGACGACCGGGACACGGTGGCGGGCCTGACCCGCAGGGGCCTGCGCGACATCCTCGCCGTCGAGGCCCGCGGGGTCGACGGCGTCGGCTCGGTCCGGGTCCGGGGCGGGAGCCGCACCGTGCGGATCGAGGTCCGGACGCACATACGCGAGGCGGGCTGGCTCGGCGAGCGGGTGGAGGCGGTGGTGCGCCGGAGGGTGGAGGACCTCCGGCCGCTCCGTGCCCCGCGGGTCGTCGTCCGGCTCAGGGAGGAGGCGTGACCATGGAGGAGAACGGCGCCCTGCGGGAGGTCCCGCCGGGAGGGGTCGCGGAGCCGGACGGGCCCTCCCCCGGGCCGACCGCGTCCACGATCCGGGGGTTCCCGCACAAGGGGGCCCGGAGGACCGCGCGCGGCAACAGGCTCGGTCTGGTGCTCACGGGGCTGCCCCTGGTGCTGTGCGGGGCAGCGGGCCTCGCCGCCGGAGGGGGCCTCCTCGGCGGCGCCACCGCCGCCGCGCCGGTCGGGGGCGGACCGCTGGAAACGGCCCTGGCCTGGCCGTGGACACCGTACGTCGTCGCCGCCGTCGCCCTGGTCGTGACGGTGTCGGCGGTGCGGTGGCTGCTCGTACAGGGGCGCTCGAACCGTGCCGGACGGCTGCGGGTGGGTGAGGACACGGCGTCGGGGCGGACCGGCGTCCCCGCGTCCGCCGCCGGGGACGCCGTGGTCGCCGAGGCCTGCGCGGACCCCCGGGTGCGGCGCGGCCGGGCGCACTTCACCGAGTCCTCCCGCGAGCCCCGCCTGTGGCTGGACCTGGTGCTGACCGAGGACGCGGACCCCGCCGACGTGTGGCGCACCTGCCGGGACGGGCCCGTCGCCTCCCTGAGGGAGTCCCTCGAACTCGAACGCCTGCCGACGGTGGTCCGCATGTCGGTGTCGGGCCGCTCCGGAGGGCGCGGACTCGCCTGACCCGGAGCCCCCTCCCGGGGGAGAGGGGGCGGGTCGGGCTGAGCGGCGGGGGCGGCGCGGCCGCCGGTGACCGGGGAGGCACCGGCGCCCCGCCCCCGTCCGTGACACCCCGTGTCAGGGGGCCGGGGTCTCGGAGCGGTGCGAGTGGCCGTGCTGCCGCCCGAGCCCGAAGTAGTGGCGGAAGTTGTAGATCAGCGGGTTCCAGCGCGACGGGTCGACGTGGTCGGTGCCCGGCACCACCACGCGGGTGTCCGCGTGCACGCGCAGCACGTCGGCCTGGACCACCACGAGGTCCCCCGAGGCGTCGGCGTCGGCCCGTACCACCCGGGCCTCCAGCTGGAGCGGGCACTCCGCCACGCGGGGCGGGGCGACCAGCTCGGACTCCTGCGGGGTCAGGCCGGCGGCGGCGAACTTGTCCGCCTCGAAGCGGCAGCCGGGCGGCTTGCCCGGGGGCACGGGGTCGCGCCCGGTCAGCGGGGCCAGGCGCTCGACGCGCGACCAGTCCTCGGCCGCCGGGAAGCAGGCCGCGAACCCGGGGCGCTCCGCCAGGTTGCGCGCGGTCTGCCCCGTGGCGCCGAGCCCCAGCACCAGCAGGTGTCCCAGGGCCCAGACCGAGGAGATCGGCGCGAGGTTGGGCGTGCCGTCGTCGTTGGCGGTGGAGATCAGGACCACCGGCGTGCCGAAGTAGAGGATGCGCGGCCGGATGGTCCGGTGTTCGAGGGGCGGCGCGGCGGCCCGCGCCGGTCCCGTGTGCTGTTCGGTGTTCACATCGGGAGAATCTAGGCGCCCGACGTTTCGCCGGCCGCCGCAACGTCGCCGGCCCGGACCGGCCTCCACCGGGGACGACCCACCGATCCCCGCCGCCCCGGCCGGAGGGGCGTCCTCCCCCGGCGCCCGCTCGGCCGGTTCCGGTCCGCGGATCCCCCTCTGCGCCGGCCCGGGCTGTGCTAGCGTCGGTCCCTCGCGGCGACCCGGACCTGAGCCCCACGGCGTCAGGGACGTGCCGGACACCGCGTCTCCGCCGGGGCTCCGCCCCGGTGTCGGGACCGGTCACCACCTGCACGTCTCGACCCCCGGGAGCCCGCGCCCATGCGCGTCTACCTCGCGGTGTACGCCCTCGGCCTGCACCGCTACTCCACCTACCGCGTCGCCACGATCGCCGGGATCTTCACCAACGCCGTCTTCGGCGCGATCAACGCGGCCGTCATGCTCGCCCTCTTCTCGGTGCGGCCCGAGATCAACGGCTACGACGCGGGCGACGCCGTCACCCAGGTGTTCGTCGGCCAGGCCCTCATCGGCATGGTCGCCATCATGGGACCGCCCCTGGAACTCGGCGAACGCGTCCGCAGCGGAGCGGTCGCCACCGACATGCTCCGCCCCGTCTCGATGATGGGCTGGTGGCTGGCCGACGACATGGGGCGGGCCACGTTCAACCTCGTCTTCCGCGGAGTGCCCACGTTCGCGGTCGGCCTCGTCCTGTTCGACCTGGTCGTCCCCTCCGAACCGGGCCGCTGGGCGATCGCCCTGGTCTCCTTCGTCCTGGCCGCGCTCGTGTCGTTCGCGCTGCGCTACCTGTACGAGCTGGCCGGGTTCTGGCTGATGGACTCCACCGGGATCTGGGCGGTGGCCGGGCTGCTCGGCCCGGTGGCGGCCGGGATGCTGATCCCGCTCCCCCTCTTCCCCCCGGCGGTCGCCGACGTGCTGCGCGTGCTCCCGTGGGCCTCCATCGCCCAGATCCCCGCCGAGGTCTTCCTGGGCAAGGAGTCCCTGCCCGGCGGAAGCCCCCTCGGCGGCCTGGCCCTCCAGGCCGCGTGGGCGGTCGCCCTCCTCGCCCTCGGCGCCCGGGTCACCTCCCACGCCACGCGGAAGGTCGTGGTCCAGGGTGGCTGACCTCCTCGCCCGCACCCGCGAGTCCGTGCTCTGGCCGGTCCGGGCCTACGTGCTGCTCGCATGGACCTGGTGCCGCGCCCTGGCGCAGTACCCGGCGTCCCTGGTCATGATGACCCTGTCGACCGCCCTGGGCGCCTTCGCCGAGATGGGGGCCGTCTTCGTCGTGTTCGGCCATGCCGGGGAGGTCTCCGGGTTCGGGATGGCCGAGGGCCTGCTCATCGCCGGGATGGCCACGACCGCGTTCGCCTGCGCCGACATGGTGATGGGCATGGTGGAGGTCCTGGGACGGCACATCAGGACCGGTTCCCTCGACGTCATGCTGGTGCGGCCGGTCCCGCCGCTGGTCCAGATGGCGACGGACCGCTTCGCGCCCCGCCGCCTGGGCCGGATCGTCCCCGGCTCGGCGGTCACCGTCGCGGCCCTGGCGGCGTGCGACATCGACTGGAGCGTCGGCAAGGCGCTGATGCTGCCGGTGCTGCTGGTGTCGGCGACCGCGATCTGCTGCGCGGTCTGGGTCATCGGGGCCTGCCTCCAGTTCTTCGTCGCCGACGCGCGGGAGGCCGCCAACTCGATCACCTACGGCGGGCAGGCCCTCACCGAGTACCCGATGGCGATCTACCCGAAGAACGTCGTGCGCGCCGCGACCTTCGTCCTGCCGCTGGCCTTCGTCACCTGGCAGCCCGCCCTCTACCTCCTCGACCGGCCGGACCCGACCGGGCTGCCGGAACCCCTGCGCTTCGCCACCCCCCTCGTCGCCGTCGCCCTGTGCGCGGTCGCCGGCGCCTGCTGGAGGTTCGGCCTCCGCCACTACCGATCCACCGGGAGCTGATGATGACCACGTCCGAACCGAACACCGGCGGTGGCGGCCCCGTCATCGAGGCCGTCGGCCTGGGCCGCGACTTCGTCCTCTCCGAGGGCCCGTTCCTGCGGCGGAGGCGCCGCACCGTCAGCGCGGTCGCCGACGTGACCTTCACCGTCCGGCCGGGCGAGATCGTCGGCTACCTCGGGCCGAACGGAGCGGGGAAGAGCAGCACGATGAAGATGCTGACCGGCATCCTCACACCCAGCGCCGGGTACCTGCGCGTGAACGGGCTGGAGCCCTCCCGCGAGCGCACCCGCCTGGCCTCGCGGATCGGCGTGGTGTTCGGCCAGCGCACCACCCTGTGGTGGGACCTGCCGCTGAAGGACAGCCTGGAGCTGGTCCGGCACATGTACCGGGTCCCGGCCGCCGACCACGCCCGCCGCCTGGCCGAGCTGACCGGACTCCTGGAGCTGGGCCCGTTCCTGGCCACTCCGGTGCGGCAGCTGAGCCTGGGCCAGCGGATGCGCGGCGACCTCACCGCCGCGCTGCTGCACGGCCCCGACCTGCTGGTCCTGGACGAGCCGACCATCGGACTGGACGTGGTCAGCAAGTCGACCATCCGCGAGTTCCTCCTCCGGCTCAACGCGGAGGAGGGCACGACGATCCTGCTCACCACCCACGACCTCGGCGACGTCGAGCGGCTGTGCAGGCGGGTCGTCGTCATCGACAAGGGGCGCCTCGCGTACGACGGCGACCTGGAGGGCCTGCGCGCGAGCGTGCCCACGCCGCGCGTCCTGGTCGTCGACCTCGCCGCTCCAGCCCCGCCCATCGAGGTGGAGGGCGGCGCGTGCGTGCGCGTGGACGGCCCCCGGCAATGGCTGGAGCTGTCCGGCAACCCGGCCGCGGTGATCTCCCGGGTCGCCGGGCGCCACGAGGTCGTCGACCTGACGCTGCGCGAACCGGACATCGAGGGCGTGGTCTCCGCCCTGTACCGGGGCGCCGTCGCCGAGCGCGGGTAGGGCGCGCACGTGGCCGCTTGTGGCCTCGGCCACGGTGCTCCGGGACCCGGTTCCGGCGCCGCCCTCCGGGCCCGGCGGCCCCGGGACCTCCCCGGAAGCGGCTTCGGGCGGCGGCGCCCGCCCGGACGGGCCCCGGTTCCGGCCGGTCCCCCGGGGAGGTTCCCGCCGTCCGTCCGCTCCCCCGCGGCGCGACCGCCCCCGGAGGGCGCGATCATGGCAGTCATGGTGTTCGGGACGGGCTTGGGAATCATGTTCGCGGTGCTGTCGTGCTCGGCCTACACGGCCGCCGCGGTGGCCCAGCGGAGGCTCGCCGTACGGGTGACGGAGCCGCTCACCGGCGGCCGGCAGCTGAAGGCGCTGCTGCGGCACCCGCTGTGGTGGGTGTCGCTGCTGTTCAACGGGGGCCGCGCGGGATTCCAGGTGGCGGCGGTGAGCCACGCCCCGCTGAGCGTGGTGCAACCGCTCGGCGTGCTGGTCCTGGTGTTCGGCATCCCGTGGTCGGCCCGGCTGGGCGGGCGGCGGGTCACCCGCGAGGAGTGGCGCGGGGCGGCGTTCACCGTGGTGGCGCTGGCCGCCCTGCTCTCGGTGACGGTGACGGGCGGGCAGGGCGGGGTCCTCGACGACACCGGTTCCGCGGTGGTCGGCCTGGGCACCACGGTCCTGCTGCTGGCCACCGCGTGGCTGGCGGGGCGCGTCCGGTCCACCGCCTGGCGCAGCTACCTCCTGGCGGGCGCCGCGGGCGTGGCCTTCGGGGTCTCCTCGGCCACGGTCAAGACCGCCGTCGCCGTCATCGGGGAGGTCGGCGCCATGGGTCTGCTGCACTCCTCCGCGCTGGCCACACCGGTGATCGCCGTGCTGGGGCTGTTCCTGGCGCAGGCCGCCTACCAGGGCATGGACCTGGGAGCCCCCCTGGGGATCACCACCTTCACCAACCCGCTCGCCGCGACCGTGGTGGGAGTGGGCTTCATGGGCGAGACGTACGGGGGCGGCTGGGTCGGCGGCGTGGTCGCCGCGGCGGGAGCCGTGCTGGGGGCGTACGGGATCAGGCTGCTCACCGTCCCCCAGAGCAGCGCGCCCGAGCGGGAGCCCGAACCGGCCTCCTGAGCCGCGCCCCGGCGGGGAGCGCCCCGGCGGGGAGCGCCCCGGCGGATCCGGGCGTGCCCCTCGGGCGGGCGCGTTCCGCCCCGGGCCGGCCGGGGCTCCGCCGGACCGGGCACGCCTACCCGCCGGGGAAGCCGACCGTGGCCACGAGCCCCCCGCCAGGACGCGGCCGTGCCGTCGCCGTCGCCGTCGCCCCGTGCGCCGTCCGGGTCCCGTCGCCTCCGGCCGTGGAACCCGTGGACGCCGTCCTCACCCCGGGCCCCCGCGCGCCGATCCCGCCGCCGGGGCCGCCGACCGATCGGGGCAACCCCCGAAGCCCGACCCGAGTCGAGGTCGAGGGGCGTCCGTGTGCAGGACGCGTGCGCAGGACGCGTGTGCCCGATCGGACCCGGCGAGGAGGCCCTCGCCCCACCTGCCAGGATGAAAGGATCCTCATGTCCGTTTCATCTCGTATTCGCCCGGAGCCGAGATGATCTCGGACTATGAGATCACCCTTGGTGCCCCTGCTGGCCGCAGCCGTCGCGGCCGTCCTGGTCGCGGGTGCGGTCCTGGTGTGGGCCCTGCCCGGGAGCGGGTCGGACGCAGCACCCCCGCACGAGGTGGTCGTCGGGGAGTCCCCCGGCGCCGAACCCGTGGACCAGGCCGACGAGGACGTCGTCCCCCCACCGCCCCCGGTCACCGACCACGACGGTGACGGAACCCCCGACGAGGAGGACCCCGACCACCCCGGAACGGCCCCGCCCTCGGAGACCCCCTCCACGACTCCGAGCGGCGAACCGGAGCCGTCACCTGCACACACGTGCGGGAACGGGGATGATGATGACGACGACTGCGACGATGACGACTGGGGCGACGACGATGACGACTGAGGGTCACTTCGGCGCGGACTCTCCCACGGAGGACCTCAGCGGCGTACCCGGCAGGGGCGCGTGGTCCCGGCCGGAGGACACCTCCGTGTACCCGACCATGGTCTTCGAGGGCCCGCAGCCCGAGGCCCCCCAGCGGCGGCGGATCCCGGCCCGTCTCCTCATCATGGCCTGGGTCGTCCTGCTCATGGCGGCCGTGCTCGTCCTGGTCAACGTGGTCACCTGGAGCGCGCTCACCACGCGCAACGACGAGCGCGTCGACGGCGCCCTCTCCCAGGAGATCGGCGAGTTCCAGGAGTTCGCGCAGGTCGGCGTCGACCCCGGCACCGGGGAGGCCTTCACGGACGTGTCCACCCTGGTCCGGGCCCACCTGGAGCGCCAGTACCCCGACGAGGCCGAGATCCTGTTCGCCTGGGTGGAGGGGCCCGAGACCGCGGGCGGGGGCGCGGGCGGCGCGCCCGGCGGAGCCGATGCCCCGGCGGGGCGCATCCGCCAGGGCCAGGAACCCCCCCACGACCTGTCGGCCGACGCCGACGCGGTCACCGCGATCCTGGAGGACCCGAACGCCCGGGGCACCGCGGACTCCCCCGCCGGCCCCGTCGAATGGGAGAAGATCCGCGTCCTGCCCCCCGACGGGGAGGGCGCTTCCGGATGGTTCGTCATCGGCTACTTCACCGAGTCGGACGAGGACACCGTCATCACCACCATGCAGACGATCGCGCTGGTCAGCCTCGTCGGCCTGCTCGCCGCGAGCACCGCGGCCTGGTGGGTGGCCGGACGCATCCTCGCACCGGTGCGGCTGATCCGGCAGACCGCCGCGTACATCACCGAGGAGGACCTCACCCGCCGCATCGACGTGTCCGGCCGCGACGACATCGCCGCCCTCGCCGAGCAGTTCAACAGCATGCTGGACCGCCTGGAGGGCGCCTTCACCTCGCAGCGCCGGTTCGTCGACGACGCCGGGCACGAGCTGCGCACCCCCATCACCATCGTGCGCGGCCACCTGGAGCTGATGGGGGACGACCCCGAGGAACGCCGCGAGGTCGTGCGCCTGGTCACCGACGAACTGGACCGCATGGCGCGGATCGTCGAGGACCTGCTGCTGCTCGCCAAGTCCCAGCAGCCCGACTTCCTCCGTCCCGAGGACACGTCCCTGGCCGAGCTGACCAGCGACATCGACGCCAAGGTGCGCAAGCTCGGCGACCGCGACTGGCGCCTGGAGTCCGTGGCCGAGGGGGTCTCCCGGCTCGACCCCCAGCGCGTCACCCAGGCCGTGGTGCAGCTGGCGGCCAACGCCGTCCGCCACACCGCGCCCGGCTCCACCCTGCGGATCGGCTCCACGGTCAGCGGCCCCGACGTGCTGTTCTGGGTCACCGACGAGGGGCCCGGCATCCCGGCCGAGGAGCACGGCAGGATCTTCGAGCGCTTCTCCCGGGGCGGCGGGGCCGCCCGGGGCGACCGGGGCGCCGGACTGGGCCTGGCCATCGTCAGGGCCATCGCCGAGGCCCACCACGGCCGGGTGGACCTGAGGTCCGCGCCGGGGGCCGGATCCACGTTCACCCTGGTCATCCCCACCACCGCAGGAAGGGAGTACGCGTGAGCCGCATCCTCATCGTCGAGGACGAGGAGCGCATCGCCTCGTTCGTCCGCAAGGGCCTGGAGTCCAGCGGATTCACCACCACCGTGGTCGGGACCGGGGCGGAGGCCGTGGACTACGCGGTGACCGGCGGTTTCGACATGATGCTGCTGGACCTCGGGCTCCCGGACACCGACGGGTTCGACGTGCTGCGGCGCGTGCGTTCGCTGGGCGTGGACATCCCCGTGGTGATCCTGACCGCCCGCGACGGCGTGCGGGACACGGTGACCGGCCTGGAGATCGGCGCGGACGACTACGTCACCAAGCCGTTCCGGTTCGAGGAGCTGCTGGCCAGGGTGCGGCTGCGGATGCGCAACGAGCGGCCCGCCGACCTGACGGTCCTGCGTGCGGGGGGACTCGCCCTGGACCTGCGCACCAGACGGGTGGCGGTGAACGGCGACGCGGTCGACCTCACCGCCCGGGAGTTCGGGCTGATGGAGCTGCTGATGCGGCACCCCGGGCAGGTCCTGACCCGGCAGCAGATGCTGTCCCACGTGTGGGGCTACGACTACGACCCGGGGTCGAACGTCGTGGACGTGTTCGTGCGGGCCCTGCGCCGCAAGGTCGGCGCGGAGCGGATCGTGACCGTGCGGGGCATGGGGTACCGGCTGACCGGCTGACCGGGCCGGCCGCGGGGCGGGGCCGGACCCCGGCCCCGTGGCCGGGCCGACGGTCCGGTGACACGGGGGAAGCGCGGGGCGGAGGCGTCGGTGACGCCTCCGCCCCGTTCGCGTACGGGACGGCCCCCGGCCCCGTGTCACCGGGATGACCGGATGAGGATTCCCTCATGTGCTCCTCATGGACGCCTCACCCCCCGTCCAGAGGATGATCACCATGTTCTGGTTCGCGCTGGCGGTCGACCTGACCGCGATCTCCGTCCTGTCGTACGCCCTCTACTTCCGCCGCCACGGCCGGCGGGACCTGCTGCTGGCCTACGTGGCCCTCAACACGGGCATCTTCGCCGTGGTGTCGATGCTGACCAACCAGGAGGTGGGGCTCGCCGTCGGCTTCGGCCTGTTCGGCGTGCTGTCGATCCTGCGCCTGCGGTCCGACCTCATCAGCCAGGGGGAGATCGGCTACTACTTCACCGCGATCACCCTCGGCCTGGTCAACGCGGTCGCGGCACAGACGCCCTGGATCCTGCTGGGCCTCAACGTCCTCCTGCTCACCGGCCTGTACGCGGCGGACCACCCGCGCCTGCTCTCACGGCACCTGCGACGGGTGATGACGCTGGACGTGGTGCACGAGGACCCCGTCGCGCTGCGGCAGGACCTGGAGGCGCGGCTGCGGGGCCGTGTGAAGCGGGTGGACGTCACCGAGGTCGACTACGTGCGGGACCTCATGGTCGTGGACGTCCGCTACCTCGCGTCGAGGTCCGACGCGGCCCTGTCCTCCCCCGAGCGCACCGTCGCCCTCCCGGCCTGGCTGGTGGGCAACCGATGAGCACCGACACCTCCGCCCCGGCCCTCTCCGAGGCGCTGGCCGCCCTCCGCCCGATGACGCTGGCCGAGATCAACTCGCGCGCTGCCCTGGTCACACGCACCTGCCGCAAGTACCTGGTGCCCGTCACCTTCGCGGACTCCCTGTTCGCGGGGGCCGAGGAGCGGTTCGGGGTGCTGACGATCGGAGGGCAGCAGGTGTTCCGGTACTCGTCCACCTACCTCGACACCCCCGACCTGAGAACCTTCCACGACCATCGAAGAGGGCGGCGGGTGCGGTTCAAGGCCCGGGTGCGCACCTACGTGGACACGGGGACGCGCATGTTCGAGGTGAAGCTGAAGGGGGCCCGCGGCATCACCGACAAGACCCGGATCGAGTACGAGGGGCCGCCCGACCGGCTCACCCCCCTCACCCGCAGGTTCCTGGACGACACCCTGCTCGGGTACGGCATGGAGCCGCCGGACGTGCTCACGGCGAGCGCGGTCACCGACTACCGGCGCGCCACCGTCGTGTCGTTCTCGGGAGAGGAGCGGGTGACCGTGGACACGGACCTGGTGGGGTACCGGAACGGGTGGTCCGTGGGGATGAGGCCGGACATGGTCCTGCTGGAGGTCAAGACGCGCGGCGGGCTCACCTCCACCGAGCGCCGCCTGCACCAGCACGGATTCCGCGAGGTCGGGTTCAGCAAGTACGGGGCCACGGTGTCCGTGCTGGAGCCGCGGTTGAGGGGCAACCGCTGGCACCGGGCGATGGCCTCCTGCCTGGACCACCAGACGCCGACGACGGTGCCCCAGGCGCGGGCGGGGGCCGGGGTCGCCCTCTCCGTCTGAGCAACCGCGCGGGCCCGCCCCCCCCCTCCGGGCGGGCCCGCGGTGCGTCCGGGGCCCGGGCACGCCCGGCCCCGTCCGCGCGATCACGGCTTGACCTTCTCGCTACGTCAACTCCTAGGGTCGACGACATGAGCGAGAACACCGCGTCCGTCATCGACCGGACCGTCTACCCCATGCCGATGTTCGTGACCTTCCAGGTCGCGGACATCGCCGCCGCCGAATCCTTCTACCACTCCGTCGGCTTCATCTCCCTGGCCGTCCTGGGGGCCCCGGACGGACCCCCCGCCGTGGTCCACCTGCGGCGGATGAAGTACCAGGACATCCTCCTCGTCCCCGGCGCCCCGGAGCGCGGCAGCACCACCGCCAGCTTCTCCGCGGGCGGGCAGGACCTCACCGCCCTGGCGGAGGCCCTCCGGGCCGACCTGCCGCCGGGCGCCGCCGTCGAGGGCCCCTCGGACACCCCCTGGTTCACCTCCGACCTGACCGTCGAGGACCCGGACGGCAACCGGGTGATCCTCACGGCCTACCGCGAGGCGGAGGCCGACGACGCCAGGGAGTGGGTCAAGGAGAATATGCAGAGCGGCGACTTCGTCGCCGAGGAGTAGGGCCCGCGAGGCCCGGAGAGGGGGGTGCGTGGAGTGGACCATCCAGCAGGTCGCGGCCCGCGCCGGTGTGACGAGTCGGACCCTGCGCCACTACGACGACATCGGGCTCCTGCACCCCTCCCGGGTGGGCGACAACGGCTACCGCTACTACGACATGGACGCGGTGGCCCGCCTCCAGCGCATCCTCCTCCTGCGGGACCTCGGCCTCGGCCTGCCCGTGATCGCGGACGTCCTGGACCGGCAGGGTGACGAGGAGGGGGCCCTCGGCGACCACATCGGCCTCCTCGAGGCCGAGCGCAGCCGCCTGGACCAGCGGATCAGGGCCGTCCGCCACACCCTGGACGCCCGGGCCTCGGGGTCGGACCCCTCCATGCAGATGATGCTGGAGGGATTCAACGACCCCTACCGGGACGAGGTCGTCGCCCGCTGGGGCGAGCGGGTCTTCCAGGAGAGCAACGACTGGTGGCACGGCAAGACCGTGCGGCAGCAGATCGCGTGGAAGCGGGACACCGACGACCTGGTCAACTCGTGGGCCGAAGCCTGGAAGGACGGCGTGTCCCCCGGGTCGGACCGCGCGCAGGCGCTGGCCGCACGGCACGTGGAGTGGCTCCGGGCGATCCCGGGGACCCCGGTGGCCGAGGGCGACCGCGAGCGCTCCGTCGAGATGGTGCGCTGCCTGGCCACCATGTACGTCGAGGACCCGAACTTCTCCACCACGTACGGGACCGTGGAGGGCGCCGCGTTCGTCCGCGACTCCCTCCACGAGTACGCCCGGACGTCCATGTGACGCCCGGCCCCGGCCTCCGCCGGGGCGCCCGGGATGTTTCACGTGAAACCCCGCCGGTCCGGGGCCGCACCGCCCCGGACCGGCGACGACGTCCCCGCGACGCCTGTGGGGAACGGACTTCCGCACCCCTCGGCGGCGCTCCGGACGCGGTCGGCGGACGCCTTCCCGCCCCCCTCAGGCGCGGGCCCTCCGGCTCGTGTCGCCGGCGGACGTGTCGGCGCCTCCGCCCCCGGATCCGCCTCCGCCCTCCCACAGCGGACCGAACACGTACCAGAGGCCGACCACGATCCACACGCGGCCGATCCACCAGGCGAGCACCTCGCGCCCCTCCGGAGCGGCGAAGAACACGATGAGGCCGAGCAGCACGGCCGACGCGATCGCGGCCGCACTGACGGCGCGGTACCACTCCCGCAGCAGGTGGGCCCGGCGTCCGGGCCCCCTGCGGGGAGCCCCCGGGGGCGGCGGCCCGCCCGCGAACCGGTGCGCGAAGCGGGCGTCCGCCCACCGCACGATCACGGGCCCGAAGGCGACGCTGAGGCCCAGGTAGACGGCGGCGAGGCCGTGGACCGTGCCCGCGTCCGCCCCGCCGCGCAGGTCGAGGGCGGTGGCGACGACCAGGACGACGTCGAGCAGGGGGATCGACCACAGGACGAGCGCGCTCGCACGCCGCAGCCGGAACAGGTAGCGCAGGGCCAGGCCGAGGCCCAGCAGCACCCACAGGCCGAACTCGCACAGGACGATCACCGCGGCCACGGGGTTCTGGACGATGAACTCCACCACTGGACACACCCCCGACGATCGTTCGCGGCGTCGTTCGCCCCGATCTTTGTTAGTACGACCGTGCTATCACAGTAGCACAGTCGTGCTAACATGGACCCATGCCGAAACTGATCGACCACGAACACCGCCGGGAGGAGATCGCGGAGGCCGTCTGGCGGGTCATCCTCCGCGAGGGGGTGGGCGCCGTCTCCGTGCGCACCGTCGCCGCCGAGGCGAACCTGGCCGTGGGCTCCGTGCGGCACGTCTTCCCCAGCAAGAAGGAGCTCCTGGAGTTCTCCATGGCGCTGGTGCACGCCCGGGCGCGCGAGCGCGTCGCGCGGCACACCGGCCTGCACGACCCCCGCGAGCTCGCCGAGGCGATCCTCCACGAGCTCCTCCCCCTCGACAGCACCCGCCGGGCGGAGATGGAGCTGGAGGTGGCGATCATCGCCGAGACGCCCGCGCACCCCGGGCTCCGCGCCATCCAGGAGGAGGCGCACCGCGGCGTCCGCGCCGCCTGCCACGGGGTGCTGCGCCACCTGCTCGACCGGGGCCGCGTCCGCCCGGACGCCGACCTCGACGCCGAGACGCTCCGCCTGCACGCTCTGCTCGACGGCCTGGCCCTGCACGCCCTCACGTCCGAGGGCGCCCCGGAGGCCGTCGCCGAGCGGACCACGGGCGTCCTGCGGGCCCATCTGGACTCGCTGCGCCCGCCCGCATGACCGGGCGGGACGCAATCCACCGGGAGGAGGACGGCATGAACAGCACGACGAAGGCCGGCCGGAGGCTGGAGCGGTTCGTCAGGGACCGGGTCGGGGAGGCCGACGGAGGCCGCCCGGACCCGTGCACGCGCTCCCACCTGGCGCTCCTCGCCACCGTGGACGCGCTCCGCGAGGAGGCGTCCGCGGAGGAGGACTGGCACTGGGTGGAGACCGTCGCGGACGTCTTCGGCGGATGGTTCTCCGGGGGCGGCCCCGCGGAGGAGGACCCCGCCGCGGACACCGGCGTCTTCGGGGACGACCCCGAGCGGACCGCCTCGGCGGTGGCCGTGCGGGTGCTCGCGTGCGTCGCGCTCGCCTACGAGGACCACCCGGCGTTCGACCCGGAGTGGCGGCGCCTCCTGCCGGACCGGGCACGCCGGGGCGGGGGCTGACGGCGGACGTGAGACGGCCACCGTCCCGTATCCGATCGGGACGGTGGCCTCGTGCGGTGTCCCTCCCGCTACCGGAAGGACTCCGCGGACATCTAGATGTTCCCGGGTCCGGCGCCGCCACTCACGATCGCGGGGACGTCTTCGGCCGGGTCGAGGTCGTACGCGTACGGGATCGCGGCGACGTCGCCGCCTCCGGTCTCGGGCTCGCCCGAGCCGTCGTAGACGTTGTCCCGCTCCTCGATGGCGCCGATGTCCGAATCGGCGTAGCCGGTGTGGGTCGGGTTGTCGACCCCCTCGAAGTAGTTGCCCTCGACCAGGACTCCGCCGCCCATGGTGGAGGCGACACCGTACTCCGCGTTGTCGAGGTAGTAGTTGTTGAACACGTGGACGGGGTTGCCGAAGCGCACCCGCGGGTGCCGGCTCCCGGTCCCGTCGTAGAAGTTGTGGTGGAAGGTCACCCGGAGGTGCCCCTCGTCCTCGGTGTGCCCGTCCGAGTGCCCGACGAGGGACGTCTTCTCGTGGTCGAAGAAGTGGTTCCAGGAGACGGTCACGAAGTCGGACTCGCGCTTGGTGTCCACCGCGCCGTCGTAGCCGTCGGTGAAGCTGTTGTGGTCGATCCAGATGTTGGTCGAGCCCTCCTGGATGTTGATGGCGTCGTCGTCCCAGCCGGAGAAGGCGATGTTCTGGACGATGACGTTGCTGACGCCGCTGATGTCCAGGCCGCCACCGGTGATCTCCGCGCCGTCCAGCCCGATGATCGTCGTGTCCGAGGGCACGTCGTTCATGCCGGAGATGTCGATGGAGCCGCTGACCTCGATGACCTGGGGGCCGTCGCCCTCCAGGGCGTCGAGGAACTCCGATTCGGAGGAGACGGTGACGGTGTCGCCGCCCTCGCCCCCGGTGGTGCCGCCGTTCTGGGACGCCCAGCCCTGCGGGCTGCCCACCGCCGCCGAAGCGCTGCCGGGGACGCCGAGCAGTCCGAGGGCGAGTGCGGCCGCGCCGAGCGCCGCGCCGCCGGCGCCGAGCGCCCTGGCCGAGGGGGTCTTCGGGTGTTCTGTTCTCATGGGGGGTTCTCCTCGTTCTGGTGTGAGGGGAGGGGTGGTGCGCCGGAGGTTCTCCGGAGGTCGGCCGCGCACCGGACCGCGCCGACTCCGTACCGGCGGACGCGGGAGTGGGGACCGCGCCCGCCGGGCCTGTGGTCAGAGACCGCCCGGCACCTCGGCGGAACCGAGCGGGTCAGCGGGGTCTGCAAGGCCTTCGGGGGCCGCGACCTGCGCTGACGCGGTTCGTGCGTACGGCGTGCCGAGGGGTGTGCACATGGCGGGTCTCTTCCGGGAAGGGTCTGAGGGTGACGCGGCCCCGGACGGTCCGGGGCCCCATGTGCCGTCGCCGCCCGGTTTCCCGAGCGGCCCGGCCATGAACCTGAAAGCGCTTTCCGTGCCAGGACGGTAAATCGACGACGGGCACCGTGTCAACAGCCCATGCCCGGGGAATCACCGTTCGATTACGGAGCGACAGCGGCGATTCCGCGCGTAGTCCCAGCTGAACGGGCTTGTGCTCACCCAGGGAAATCGCGTCGGCATTCTCCGGAATGGACGCCGTCCCAGATGGCACCGTGCCCGAATATGCCTTCCCGGCGTATTTTCAGGACTTTGATCGGTAAGCGCTTGCCGTAGAATGCGCGGCCGTCCGCGCCGCCATCCGGCCCGCCGCGACCGGCGGTCCCACCGCGGGACCGGACGGCCCCCGGGCCTCCCCGCACGCCGCCGACGGCCGGCCCCGGACGACGCACGACGGCGCCCGCCGGAACGGTGTCCGGCGGGCGCCGTCGTCACGGGCCGCCCCGCCCGGGGCCGCGGTCGCGCCGCACCCCGGCGGCGCGCTCACTCCTTCGCCGCGAGCGGGCCCTCCTTGCGGCCGTACCAGGGCCACCACTCCACCGTGCGCCCGTGCGGGATCATCCGGTCGAGGCGGATGGTCACCCTCAGCGCGAACCCGCCGGCCAGCATCCCCGCCACCAGGTCCGTGAACCAGTGGAAGTGCAGATAGATGGAGACGGTCGACTGCAGCAGGGCGATGCCCACGATGCAGTACGCCAGGCGCCGGATGATGTGCGGCCGCGCGGCGCCGAACCTGATGATCAGGAAGAGCACCAGCCCGTAGATCAGGATCGCGTTCGCCCCGTGGCCGGAGGGGAAGGCCACGTTCCCGGGGCCCATGAAGAAGTCCGGGTCGAAGTGCTTGGCGTGCCCGCGGTTGGTCCCCAGCTTCATCACGGACACCAGGGACATCATCCCCACGACCCCGACCGTGCCCAGCACGATCGGCCGCCAGCTCCGGTGCCAGTAGGCGAGCTGCAGCACCGTGACGCCCAGGACGGGCAGCGCCACGGCACGGGAGGCGACCGTGTCCGGCCAGAGGATCATCGGCTCGCGGAGCACGTCCCAGTAGGGCCGGGGCAGCTCGTTCAGGAAGTTGTCCACCGGGTGCAGCGGGCCCGCCGCGAGCATCGTCATGACGATCAGCGCCACGGCGAGCATGATGGCCACACGGTCGGAGGCGACGCCCCACGCGATCTCGCTCACGCTCGGCCATCGGACCGCGCGCACGACAGGGGGGCCGGGGGCGTACTCGGTGGTACGCACCACGGGGATGGGTCCGCTGTACGGCCCCGCCGCCGGGGTCGTACGCTCTTCCCTGTCGTGTGGTTGGTTCAACTGCCTGGACCGTGGATGTCGGGTCCTCGAAGAGTGCGTCATGTGCTCAGTGCTGTCTCACACGTCGTGGGCTTGCCTGTGGCACCTGGGAAGCGTGGGGGACGGGCTAGCCGTGGTTGCTGGAACTGATCCTGACGTCCTCAGGGTCGACTCGGGGTTGGGACAGGCGCCGGGGTAGAACTACCCCGCTCATCCCGTTCGACGGTCCTACCCGGCGACTGGTTCACTATGTCGTGACCGGCCACCGGTCAGGTCCGTGTCGGGGAACACGCGGCCCAACAGTGCTGGATGTGTCGCGCCGGTTCCTGCCCGGCGATGGTCAACGCAGGTCAAGGCGCTCTTGTCGGACTCATTGCCGTTGCGTGGCCCCTACCACGTACAACGGCGGGTGAGTGTTGCCAACAGATGAGCCTACCCGGACACTTCGCCGCATCGGCGGCACGGCCGCTCAAGTGCGACGCCTCTGCCTCGGGCTTTGCCGTGGGCCCCGTCGGCGGTCCCCGGCGATTCACCGCGGCGCGACACGTTCGTGAGCCATCCGTTAGCCTTTCGAGGCCTACTGGCCGGTTGACCCGTCGGCGTGTGGCACCCTTCAAAGAGCTTGTACGAAGCTGAGCGAACCGGCCCGGGCACACGGTGGTGTGCGCGGGCCGTGGAACGGAAGGGCCCTGGATGGTCGACCTGCCCCAGTTGCCGGATGATCCCTCGAAGCTCGCGCGCGAGCCGCTGAGGGAGCAGATCCGGCAGGTACTGGTCGAGGGCCTGCTGTCCGGACGCTGGCAGCCCGGCGAGCGGATCGTGGAACGCCGCGTCGCGACCGAGCTGAAGGTGAGCCAGGCCCCGGTCCGCGAGGCGCTCCGGGAGCTGGAGACCCTGCGCCTGATCGAGACCGTGCCCAACAAGGGCGCCCGCGTGCGGGACTTCGGCGTCCAGGACATGGCGGAGATCTACCCCGTCCGCGCCGGCCTGGAGCTCGTCGCCGCCCGGCTGGCCGCGCCCAGGCTCGCCGCCGACCCCTCCGCGCTGGAGCGCGAGGTGGAGGCGCTCAAGCGGGCGACCGCGGAGGGGAACGTCTCCGAGCAGATCAGGCACAGCGTGGAGTTCCACCGGGAGATCGTGCGGGCCGCCGACAACAGCGTGCTGCTGCACACGTGGGAGTCGCTGGGCGTCGAGGTGTGGACCGCGCTGTCCGTGCGCTGGCTGAACATGGAGCTGCACGCCAAGGCCGCCGACCACGACCAGATCACCCGGGCGTTCCGTGACGGCGACCCGTCGGTGGGGGACATGGTCAGCGAGCACGTCCTCAACTACGTCGAGGCCGCGCTGAAGTCCCACGAGAGCGTGCGCTGAGGCCGTTTCCCGCCCCGGGGGGAGGCGTCCGGGGCCCTCCCCGCGTGTCGCCTCTCCGCCCCGGATCCCGCCTTTCGGCCTTGACCTGCCCCGTTGCACCAAACTTGGGCTATCTGCCGTAAAGTCGTATTGATCGATCATCGATCAGACCGTAGAGTGTGCGCGACGCACGTCACACGTACGCGCGCGCCCCCTCGGATGCGCGGAGTCGTTCATCCGGCCGGTGGACGAACCCTCGCGACCGACACTGCCACGCCGAGCCACGGATGCATAGGGCAGTGGAGACCGGGAAGCAATGCGGTCGGGGGTCCGGGCGACAACTGCACACGAGACCCCACGAGCGCTTCGCGTCCGGGAAGGACGAGCCACGCTTCCCGCGACGCGCCCCGCAACAGCCACAGAGCACCGCAGCCGAATGAGCCCGGCGGCGGCGCACGCCGAGGTCGCGCCCGACAGCGGGACCGCGGCGGGCCTGGCACCCCGGCCCACAGGCCGGGGCGGCAGGCCTTCCCGTACGTAGAAAGGCACACCATGGCTGACACGGCCAAGCCGAAGACCGGCACCGCCCGGTCCTCAGGGACCCGGCGGCGCGGTCGCAGGGACACCGCCGCCGGCCTCGCCGGCGAGACCCCCGACGTCCTCCTCGACTACTACCGCCAGATGCTGTTCATCCGGCGGTTCGAGGAGCGCACCGCGCAGGCCTACACGCAGGCCCGGATCGGCGGCTACTGCCACCTCAACCTCGGTGAGGAAGCCACCGTCGTCGGCCTGATGACCGCCCTCCAGCAGCGCGACTACCTGTTCACGAACTACCGTGACCACGGGTACGCGATCGGCAAGGGCATGGACCCCAAGCGGGTCATGGCCGAGCTCTACGGACGCTCCGACGGCGTGTCCAGGGGCTGGGGCGGCTCCATGCACATGTACGACACCGAGACCCGCATGCTCGGCGGCTACGGCATCGTCGGCGGCCAGCTCCCGCTGGCCACGGGCGCCGCCCTGGCCATCTCCTACCGGGGCGGCGACGAGGTCGTCATGTGCCAGATGGGCGACGGCACCACCAACATCGGCGCCTGGCACGAGTCCCTCAACATCGCCAAGCTGTGGAACCTGCCCATCGTGTTCGTGGTGATCAACAACTTCACCGGCATGGGCACCACCGTCGACATGTCCTCCGCCGAGCCCGAGCTGTACAAGCGCGGCTCCGCCTTCCGCATCGAGGGCGAGCGCGTGGACGGCCGCGACGTGCTCGCGGTCCGCGACACCGCCGCCCGCCTGGTCGAGCGCGCCCGCGAGGAGCAGACGCCGTTCCTGCTGGAGGCCTGGAGCCACCGGATGAAGGGCCACTCCGTGGTCGACCCGGCCAAGTACCGCACCGACGAACAGAAGGACGAGGCCCGGTCCGAGGAGAACGACCCGATCGCCCTCTTCGGCGCCAGGCTCTCCGAGGCCGGCATCCTCACGGACGAGCTGCGCGACGAGCTCGCCGCGTCCGTCAAGGAGGAGGTGGCCGAGGCCGCCGACTTCGCCGAGAACAGCCCGCACCCGGACGTGTCCACGCTGTTCGACTACACGTACGCCACGCCCGTCCCCAACGAGTCGCGCCGCATGCCCGCCGACCCGGTGTTCGCAGAGTAGAGAGGGACCGAGCACATGTCTGTGATCACTTACCGCCAGGCTCTGCGCGACACGCTCCGCGCGGAGATGGTCCGCGACGAGAACGTCCTCGTCATGGGCGAGGAGATCGGCGTCTTCGAGGGCTCCTACAAGATCACGGAGGGCCTGCTCAAGGAGTTCGGCCCCCGCAGGGTCAAGGACACCCCGATCGCCGAGGAGGGCTTCGTCGGCGCCGCGATCGGCGCGGCCATGCTCGGCCTGCGTCCGGTCGTCGAGCTGATGACGATCAACTTCTCGCTGATCGCCATCGACCAGATCATCAACCACGCCGCCAAGATCTACGGGATGTTCGGCGGCCAGACCAGCGTGCCCATGGTCATCCGCACCCCCGGGGGCGGCGGCCAGCAGCTCGGCGCCACGCACTCGCAGAACATCGAGCTGTTCTACTCGTTCATCCCCGGCCTCAAGGTGCTCGCTCCCAGCACCCCGGCCGAGGCCTCCGCGATGCTGCGCGCGGCCATCCGCGACGACGACCCGGTCCTGTTCCTGGAGAACCTGGGCCTGTACAACTCCAAGGGCGAGGTCCCCGACGACTACGCCCAGCCGTCGAACGACAACGTCGCCACGATCGGCCGGGCCAAGGTGACCCGCGAGGGCTCCGACATCACCCTCATCGGCTACTCCCGGATGGCGATGGTCGCCACCCAGGTCGCCGAGAAGCTGGCCGAGGAGGACATCAGCGTCGAGGTCGTCGACCTGTGCAGCCTCCGGCCCCTCGACCGCCAGACCTTCGTCGACTCGGTCAAGAAGACCGGCGCCGCGGTGATCTGCGAGGACGACTGGCTGACCTACGGCATCGGCGCGGAGATCGCCGCGTCGATCCAGGAGGGCGCCTTCGACTACCTGGACGCCCCGGTGCGCCGGGTCGCGATGGCGGAGGTCCCCATGCCGTACGCCAAGCCGCTGGAGACGGCCGCCCTGCCGTCGGTCGAGTCGATCAGCACCGCCATCAAGGAGACCCTGAGCGCCGTCGGCAAACGGGTCGGGTAGAGGGAGATTCCAAGTATGAGCGAGATCCAGATGCCGCGCCTCTCCGACACCATGGAGGAAGGCGTCATCAGTACGTGGGTCAAGCAGGTGGGCGACAAGGTCGCCTCCGGTGACGTCCTGGTCGAGATCGAGACCGACAAGGCCGTCATGGAGTACGAGGCCTACGAGGACGGCTACCTGGTCAAGCAGTCCGTGTCCGAGGGCGACACGGTGCCGATCGGCGCCGTCATCGGCGTGATCGGCGACTCCCCCGACGCGGTGCCGGAGGACTCCGGCTCCGGCGGGTCCGAGCCCGCCGAGGAGGCCTCCGGCTCCGCCGGGGCGGAGGAGGGCGCCTCCGAGCCCGCCGAGGAGTCCGCTCCCGCCGAGGCCCCCGCCCCGTCGTCCGGCGGCGGCGAGGACGGTCCGCGTCCGCGCACGTCCCCCCTGGCCCGCAGGCTGGCCCGGGAGTACGGCCTGGACATCAACAGCATCCAGGGGTCGGGTCCCAAGGGCCGGATCGTGCGCGCCGACATCGAGGCCGCCGCCAAGGACGGGGCGGCACGCGAGCAGGCCCCCGCCGCGCCGGCCGCGCAGGAGTCGCGGCCCGCACCGGCCGCGGCCCCGTCCGCGCCGGCGTTCGACGACGGCCGCGCCTCCGAGGAGCTCAAGGTCAGCAACGTGCGCAAGGTGATCGCGCGCCGCCTGACCGAGAGCAAGCAGACGGTGCCGCACTTCTACCTGCGGCGCACGATCGACGCCGAGGCCCTCAAGGGCTTCCGCGGCCAGATCAACGAGCAGCTGGCGTCCACGGGCGCGAAGATCAGCTTCAACGACCTGATCGTCAAGGCGTGCGCGACGGCGCTCAAGCTGCACCCGTCCGTCAACACCTCGTGGGTCGACGACAAGCTGCTCCAGCACCACCGCATCAACGTCGGCGTGGCCGTCGCCGTGGACGCCGGGCTGGTCGTGCCGGTGCTGCACGACACCGACAAGGCGACGCTGTCGGAGATCTCCACGCGCACGCGCGAGCTGGCGGGCAAGGCCCGTGACGGCAAGCTGAAGCCGCAGGAGATGAGCGGCGGCACGTTCAGCGTGTCCAACCTGGGCATGTTCGGCGTGGACAGCTTCTCGGCGGTCATCAACCCGCCGGAGGCGGCGATCCTCGCGGTCGGCGCGATGCGCCAGGAGCCGGTGGTCGTGGACGGCGAGGTCGTCGTGCGCAACCGGATCTCCCTGGAGCTGTCGGTGGACCACCGCGCGGTGGACGGCGCGGTCGGCGCGGCCTTCCTGAAGGACCTCGCGGAGATCCTGGAAGAGCCGATGCGGATCATCCTGTAGCACCCGAAGTACCCGCAGCACCTGAACGCGGACGCCCCGGCCGAGGATCGGCCGGGGCGTCCGTCGTTCCCGGAAATGCCGCGCATCGGCGGGTTCGCAGGCTTTGTCCACAGCCTGTGGACAAAGCGGACCGGCAGGCAAGCGGGGAGGCGTGTGGCCGGCCGAGGGGACACGTCACCAGGGCGACATGGCGACGGCCTGGCCGAGGAGGGCGCCTCCCACCGCTGCGGCGCCGTAGGCCAGCGCCCGCCAGGTGAGCCGCCGGGTCCGTCGGGGTCGGGGCCGCCGGTGGCGCCCGCCCGCGGCGGACACCGGACCCTCCTCCGGGGCGTCCGGTCGGACCGGGGGCCGCTCCCGCTGGGCGCGTTGCTCCTCCGCCACCCTCATCCAGTGGGGCAGGGCTCCGTGTTCGAGCCGGTAGGCGACCCGTGGGTTGCCGCTCATCTGGTCGAGGAGCTGCTGTTCCCTGGTGGGCGGGGTGAGCTGAGCGTGCCTGGAAGTACGAGAGGAGCGGGAGGGACGAGAGTTGTGGGAGAGGTGGGAAGTGCGGGAGGGACGGTGCCCACGAGGCGTGTCGGGCACCGCACGCATGCGTGGGTCCATGGCGGTGGTCATCAGCTGCTCTCCCCGGTGGTGAACTCGGCCCACACGGCCGTGCCCAGGCCGGCGCAGAAGGGGAAGGGGACCACGGGGTAGGTGCCCCAGGCCCGGGACAGGGCCTCGACCAGGAGCAGGCCGCGTCCGCGTTCGGCGCTCGTCCACTCCTGTTCGGTGCGCTGCGCCGGGATCTTCGGGGAGGATTCCCGTGCCCCGTCGTCCACGACCACCAGGCGCAGCACGCCCGGTTCCGATACGGAGAGCGCTCGCAGCACCCGGCCGTCCGGTTCGGCTCCCGATCGGGTGTGCTCGACGGCGTTGGCGGCCATCTCGCTCACGCACAGTGAGACGGTCTCCACCAGGTCTTCGTCGAATCCGGCCAGGTCGGAGCGCAGGTCCGCGCGTACGGTGCTCATCTGCACGAGGGTTCCGGGGTAGATCCGCGCAGGCCACCGGTGTTCCGTGGGGATCGTGTGCGGCAGAATGGACATGTCGACAACTCGCTTTCTATGTGAACTCGGAATGCCTGTCGGCCTGCTCTGGGGGTGTTTGTCGCACCCGCCAGAGCTTTTTCGTGGTCGCCCTCAGGGGCGGGCGACCCGGTGTGCGGCGAGCGTTGCCAGAACCCCGCCGGCCTCTTCTCCGCTGGTGATCGCCTTGCGTTCCGCCGAGGGCCTGAGGGATTCGGCGATGTGGACCAGGAGGTCCAGGGAGTCGCCGCCCGGGAGTGCCGCGCCGCGCAGATCCTCGAACAGGTCGGAGAAGGCCCGGACCTCCTGGGGCGCGGAGACGAGCTGACCGTCCCCGCAGGGGGAGACCAGGTGGGCGACGGTGTACACCGGCCCCAGGGACAGGAGGCGGAACGGCCCCATCGGGCAGGGGTGTTCGGCCACGTCGGCCGGAACGACCTGGAGGCAGAGTCCGCCCGCCCTCATGGAACCGATGAGGCGGCCCAGCTGTTCGCGCATCACCTCGGACCCGCCCACCCGGGCCCGCACTGCGGCTTCGTTCACCACCACCCGCAGCGAAGCCGTGCTGTTCCAGCCGATCGACTGCCCCGGGGCCTGTCCCCGCGCACGGCCGAGCGCGGTCGCGTAGGCGTGGGTCTGAACCGTGGTCGGAAGGGCCCCGGGGTGGAACTCGCGCAGGGCGCTCACCGAGGAGTCGAGTTCGTGCGGTCGAGCCCCCGACGCCAGATGAGTGTTGAGCGTGGACCGGGCCCAGGCGTTGACCAGGCTGCCCTGCGCGTTGAGTTTGCGGTCCAGGTACTCGGCAAGATAGCGCGGGACGGCCGTGCCGCCCTCCTCCACCCGGCGGAGTTCGGAAGCCTCGCACACCTCCCGCATCGCCAGGTCGTTGAAGCTGAGCCCGGCCGCCTCCCGCAGTTCCCCCACCCGCCTCCCGAACCGCTTCCACTCCCCTTCCGAGTCGCCCCTCACCCCGTCTGCTCGACTACTGGAACTCCTCATGCGACATCACCTCTCGACGGTTCTGGTCAGCCACATCAACAGCTGGTCCGTGAGCTCCCCGCTCAAGACGACCTTCAAGAAGCCATCCCGGCGTTACACTCAGCAATCGTCTAACCACACCCATGATGCATAGCAAACTGCGATTTTGCAAGCCGTACGCAGCAAACTGCCTTAGAAATAGAGAATGACGAGCTACCATCGGCCCATGCGCCGTCCCTCTGCCCACAGCCCCAGCGTCCGTCGCCGCCGTCTTGCCGTCGAGCTGCGCAAGCTCCGTGAGCAGACGGGCCTCACCGGTGCCACCGCCGCCAAGAACCTCGGATGGCAGCACTCAAAAATCACGCGCATTGAACGCGCAGATCAGGGGATCACGCAGCCCGACCTGGCTACCCTCCTCGACCTCTACCAGGCCGGGGACCAGGCATACCGAGACGGGCTCATGCAGCTCGCGAAGGATGCGAAGCAGCGAGGCTGGTGGTCGGACTACCGGGATGTCTTCGGTTCCGGGGCACTGCCGGACTTCGAGGCTGAAGCATCGACCATCCGCACCTTCGAGGCTCAGGTCATCACCGGTCTCCTACAGACACCGAGTTACACCGAGGCCATCTTTCGCGGAGGTGCCGCGCATCCAGGTAACGTCGTCGAACGCCACGTACAAGCCCGGTTGGAACGCCAGAGGATCCTGGAAGGCGTGTACCCGGCCAAGCTCTACGCGATCATCGACGAAGGTGCGCTAAGGCGCGAAGTCGGCGGTGCTGAGGTCATGCGTGAACAACTTCAGCACCTCATCAACTCCGCGACCAGGCACAATGTGGACCTTCGGGTACTCCCCTTCTCCGCCGGAGCACACGCGGCGATGCTCGGCTCGTTCCTCATTCTCGACTTCGAGGACCCCCTGGACCAGTCACTCGCCTTCACCGAATCCGTCACAACTAGCCAGTTCCTGGAGGAACCCCACCAGATCGAACGGCACAATGAGGTGTACGGACACCTACAAGGGTCAGCGCTCCTGCCTGAGCCTTCGGTGGAGCTGATCGAGAATGTCATGCGTGACAACTACGCGTAGAAGGACATGAGTGATACCGATGATCGACATGGAGTTCCGTAAGTCCACGTACAGCGCCAATGCCCAGGCATGCGTGGAGGTCGCGACGCCAGCCAGTGCGGGCGCCGCGATACGCGACACCAAGCACAGAGACCTCGGTGCACTCAGCTTCCCCAGCCCTGAGTGGCAGGCCTTCCTCAGCACCGCCCGCATCTGACCGCCTCCCACACCCCGATCCCGCGCAACACCACCGATGCCCGGTAGGAGCCCCATCTCCACCGGGCATCACTTGTTCTCAACACTCATGTACTGACGACATGCGCATACTCTCGGACGCAATCTCAAGCAAGCACGTTGTCCTGAGCCTGGTCACCGGGCTTCCATGGGTTCGGGAGACCGCCGAGAACCCCGGGACGGACCACGGCCTCCCGCAACGCACCCACCACGCAAAGCGAGGAGGCCACCGTGAACGACGACGGCAACAACTGACCCCCGAGAAGCGACAGCGGGGCGGCCCCCTTCAGAGCCGCCCCGCACTTGTTCACCGAACCCCTGAGCCAACGGGCCCCGCGATCATCCGGCCGACCGCCTGATCCGTGCGGCGACCTCCGCCAGCCACCCGTCCTCGGCCCGCTCGTGGTCGTGTGAGGACAGATACCCCTCATACCGGTCGAAGTAGCCCGTGGCCGTCGACACCACCGCCCGCCACCCCTCACCCGCGTTGCCCGCCGTGCCGTGCATGGGGAAGAGCTTGGCGTGGGCGTGGTCCACCCCGTACCCCTCGTACATGATCCCGGTGCGCGCCACATCGGCGAACGCAGCGTCCAGCAGGCGCGCCACCTCCCGGGCCGCCAGGTGCAGCGCGGCGTACTCCTTCTCCTCCAGGTTCACCACGTAGCTGCTCCGGTGCGCCTTGGGGATCACCACCGAGAACCCCTCGGTGTTCGGAGAGGTCGACAGGAACGCCAGATGGTCGGCCTCCTCCCAGATCCGGTGCGCCGGGGCCCGCCCGGCGGCGATCCGGCAGAAGACACACCGCGCGTCGTGGTCGGTGCTCATCGGACTCCCTCCCGGACCGGAACGGCCTCGGCGCAGGTGGTGCAGGCCGGGTCGCGTTCCGCACCCTGCCCGTCGAGCGACAGGTCGTGCGACCACACGCCCATCCGCCGGTTCAAGGCCGCCGGGGCCCCGAAGCCGCCCAGATACCGCAGCACGTCCAGCGCGGCCAGGGACGAGGCGAGCATGTTCACCGGGCCGTTGGAGGGAGCCTGGTAGCGGCTGTTGATCCCGGTCACGAGCCGGGCCAGCCCGGGCTCGCCTTCCGGGGGACCCGCAGTGAGCGGTCGGCAGTCCCAACACCCGGTCGTCCCCGGGACCACCAGCGGCCCCCACACCGCGATGTCGTTGACGTAGCAGGCGTTCAACCACGGTGTTCCACTCCGGACACAGTGGGCGTTGACCACGCCCGTCAGCCCCGGGGAGTCGGCCGAGACCACGAACAGGTCACAGTCGGGCAGGTGTTCCAGGTCGTCCGTGTCCCCGACGCCGCGCACCACCGACAGCGCTCGACAGTCGCGGTTGCGCCGCCGCAGTTCCCGGGCGAGCACCTCTGTCTTGGGCAGTCCGACGTCGGCCTCGGTGAACAGGAACTGGCGGGTCAGGTTGCTCAGCTCCACGTGGTCGGCGTCCACCAGGACCAGTGCGCCGACCCCGGCGGTGGCCAGGACCGTTGCCACCAGGCTGCCGATGCCGCCGCACCCGAGCACCACCACCCGGGCGCGGGCCAGTCGGAGCTGGACCTGGACCGCGGCGGCACCGGAGAGTTCGTAGAACAGGGCGTGGCGGCTGTAGCGGTCGGCCGGGTCGTAGGCGTGCGCGGGGATCAGGTGGTTCCCGTCGTCGAGCAACCGCATCACCGCTTCGACCCGGTGCGCGTCCATCCCGCATGAGCCGCTCAGGAAGGACCGCGCCTGGGCCTGGGTACGTGCTTCGCGGAAGTGGTCGGCCAGTCGCAGCAGGGGTTCCCACAGCGCCCGGTCGTGGACCGGCCTCCGTATCGACCCGAACCCGAGGAACAGCGTCCCGTCCTGGAAACCGACACGGACATAGGGGGCCAAAACCCGAGTTTCATCCGGATGGGAGTCCACCGATCGCACAAGGTCTCCTTCATCGGTAGGGTCGGCGTACCGACGAACGTAATCCCGCGTTCGGGTCGTAGGAGCGGGAGTTGCTCGGAATTTCTCGCGCGGCGTCCGCAGCGCTCTGGCAGTCGCAGAGCCGAGTCGGTGAAACTGGGTTCCCATCCGTTCTTATCCAGGGAGCTCCCGTGAAACTCCACAAAATAGGCACGACTTCGCAGAACGGCGGATGTCCGACCCTGTACGAGACCGATACCGGCGACATCGTGGTTCAAGGCGACCGGCTGACGGATCCCGAAGCGCTTGAGCAGTTGCGCGACGTGCTGGAGGGTGAGGAGTTCGTCGTGGTTCCCCGATCCCTGCTGACCCGTTTCGCCCCCAAGGAGTGACGTGTCCGACCTGGTGTCCGGAGAAGCCTTCGACGACCTCTTCCGGCAGTACAGACACACCGCATGGCGGCTGGAGACCCGCACCTACTACGGCAAGCTCGACGAAGACCGCCCCTTTCAGGAATGGTTGACCGGCAAGGAACCCGACCTGGAATGGTTCACCCCGTGGCTGCGCATGGTGAGGGAGGAGACCGCCACCGGCAAGCGCATGGAACGGGTCCGGCTCATCGACGACCCGCCCTCGGACTACCTGCGCTGGGAGCTGTGGGGCACCCCCTACAACCTCGGTGCAGGGGAGGACATCCGCTACCTGCCCCGCACCCATCCGATCGTCGCGGAACTGCCCGACCACGATTTCTGGGTCTTCGACAGCCGCACCGTGGCCCGCCTGGCGTTCGACGGCGACCGGTTCCTGGGTGTGCACCTCAGCGAGGAGCCGTCCGAGGTCTTGACGGCTCTCCAGGCCCGCGACGCTGCCCGGCACCACGCGTTGCCCTTCACGGAGTACATGGCCACCCGCGCCCTATGACCGACTACCAGACCGCCCGCGCCTCCCTCGGCGTCCGCCTGCGCGAACTCCGGGAGGAGGCCGGGCTGTCCGGCCGGGAACTGGCCGTGCGTCTGGGCTGGCACCCCTCCAAGGTGTCGAAGCTGGAGCACGGCAAACAGACCGCCAGTCTGGAGGACCTTCGCTCCTGGGCGCGGGTGTGCGGACGTCCCGAGGCGGCGAAGGGGCTGTCGACGCAGTTGCGGTCGTTGGAGACCCACTACGCGAGCTGGCGCCGGCGACTCGCCGGGGGACACGAACCGCTCCAGCGCTCGTACTCTCCTCTGGACGCCGCGACCCGACATTTTCGCATCTTCGAAACCGCGTGCGTGCCCGGTCTCCTCCAGACACCGGACTACGCCGCGTACATGTTCCGCCGAGGAGCACGCCACCACTGCACCCCCGAGGACATCGACAAAGCGGTGCGGGCCCGCATGGACCGTCAGAACATCCTGGACGCCCCCGGCAAGCGGTTCGAGGTCCTGATCTGGGAACCGGCCCTGCACATCCGACTGGGACCGGACGCGGTCATGGCCGCTCAGCTGTCCCGCATCGTCTCGGAGATCACCCGGCGCCAGGCCGACATCGGCGTCATCCCCCTAGCGGCGAGCATGGACGTGGTCCCCGCCCACGGGTTCTGGATCTTCGACGAGAAGCAGGTCCTGGTGGAGACCATCGGCGCCGAATTGTCCCTGACCGAGGCCCTCGCAACGGAGCCTTACCGGCGCGCGTTCGCGGAACTCTCCGCCGCGGCCCTGCGCGGCCCCCGCGCCGCGCGACTCGTCCAGGACATCGGCCAGAACTTGCCGCCATGAGGTTGCGTATCGGCGCTGCCCCGACGGACCGAGGTCCGACCCTCGACAGACCTCGGAGAACACCTTGAGTGAACCGCACATCCTGCTCACCCGGGAAGGTATGAGGGAATGACCGACCTCGACCGGGCCCATGCCCTCCTGACGGATCGGCTGGACACCACCGACGAGATCCGGGCCGCCTTCGCGGCCTGCCCCCGCCACGAGTACGTTCCCGACGTGATCTGGCCCAGTGCGGTCGGGGCCGCGCTGGACCGGGCAGACGACCCGGACGGGTGGGCGGGTTCCGTCTACGCGGACGACTACGTCACCACGCAGATCAGCAACAGGGCCGCCGGCCCCGTGAACATCCCGACCTCGTCCTCCTCCGCGCCCCAGCTCATGGCGGACATGCTCCGGGCGGCCGAGATCAAACCGGGCATGCGTGTGGTGGAGATCGGCACAGGTACCGGGTGGAACGCCGCGATCCTCGCGTCCCTCGTCGGCCCCACGGGATCGGTGACGAGCGTGGAGATCGACCCCGACGTGGCCGCGCACGCCCGGAACCGCCTCAGGGGAACCGACGTGCGGGTGGTCACCGGCACCGCCCCGGGTGGGCCCGGGGTCTTCGACGCCCTCATCGCCACGTGCGCGGTCCGGCGGGTCCCCCTCGCATGGGTGGAACTGGTCGGTCGCGACGCGCGGCTGGTGATCCCCTGGGCGCCCTACCCCGAGGGCGGTCCCACGCCCGTCGTCGCGCTGCGCAGGACGGGATCCGCCACGGCCGTCGGCCCGCTGGTCCGTGACGCCGCGTTCATGCGCGACCGCAGACAGCGCGGAGCCCGGCAGAGGTTCCCGGGAAACGGTGAGGAGGCCACCGATCGAACGGTCTTCCCCGAGGGATCGAGGGACCTCCTCCGCAACGACCGGCTGACCCGGCTCGTACTCACCTGTCCGGGACTGCACATCGCCGTGGGAGGACGTCCCTGGGAGGGCGCCGCCGCGCCCGTCGTCGCCCTGGGAGAAGGCGACGACTGGACCCACATCTGGCCGGACGGTTCGGCCACGGGCAACGGCACGAGGGCTCTGACCGCGTTCACGAAGGCGTACACGATGTGGGAAGAGGCGGGGTGGCCCGGCCTGGTCTCCCTCACGTTGGAGGTGGACACGCGGAGCGGCGCCCACGCCCTCCGCTCCTTCCTGGGCACGTGGAAGCACCCGGGCCAGGTCCGAGTGCCGCCGAACCAATCGAGGAACCGGCGCGGGTCCTCCCGCTGATTCCCGGCGGGACCGGACGGAAGGGGCATCCGTTCAACGGCCCCCGCTGGCCGGCGCGGGCGGGGTACGGTCGGCCGCATGGCCCTCATCCTGCACCTGACAGAGCTGGAGCGCTGGACCTCCGGCGGGGACGTCGAGCCGGAGTCCCTGCGCGACCAGGGGTTCGTGCACGCCTCCCCGGACGAGCCGACGCTGCTCGCCGTGGCGAACGCGCTGTACTCCGACGCGGCCGGCCCCCTGGTCGCCCTCGTCGTGGACACGGACGCCGTCGCGGCCGAGGTCAGATGGGAGGCCGCCGACCCCGCCCCTCCGCCGGGGGTGGGCCCGGACGTGCTCTTCCCGCACGTCTACGGCCCCCTGCCGCGAGGCGCGGTGCGCGGGGTGCTCCACCTGCGACAGGACCCCTCCGGCAGCTACACCGCCGCGGAGGAGCGGTCGGCCACCGCCGAGCTCCTGGACCTGCTGCCGCACCCGGAGGGCGGCTGGTACCGGCCGACCTGGCGTGCCGGGACGCAGGTCCGGCCGGAGGGCCGCCCGGGGCCGCGGTCGACCGCCACGGGGATCACGTTCCTGCTGGGGCCCCGTGAGGAGTCGCGCTGGCACCGGCTGCGCTCCGAGGAGGTGTGGGCCTTCCACCGCGGCGGTCCGCTGTGGCTGGAGCTGGGCGGGCGCGGGGACTCCCCCGTGTCCGAGGGCGGCGCGGTGCTGGGCCCCGCGATCGAGCGGGGCGAGCACCTCCAGTTCGTGGTCCCCCGCGACACCTGGCAGACCGCCCGTCCGCTGTCGGAAGAGGAGGTCCTCGTCGGCTGCTTCGTGTCGCCGGGCTTCGACTTCGCCGACTTCGGGACCACCGGGGACTGACCGGCCGCCGTGGGGCGCCACCGGTCCGCGACCGCGCACGGGACCGCGCGGCCGGAGCAGCCGGGGAGGCCCCGCAGACATGCGGCGACCCCGGACGGGGGCCTCCCGTCCGGGGTCGCTCCGTGGCCCGGGGCCGCCTGGTCAGGCGTGTCCCATCTCCGGCTGGCTGTGGCCTATCGCGGGCCCGCCGTAGCCCATCCGGGGACGGCTCACACGCATGCCGAACCGCTCGTCGCCCGCCACGGGCCGGACCTCGCGCATGCCGATCCGGTCCTCGTCCGCCCCGGGCCGCGCCTCACGCGCCCCCGGCCGGCCCTCATGCGCCACGGCGAGGCTCTCACGCATGCTGAGGCGGTCGCCGCCAGCCCCGGGGCGCTCGTCGTCCTCCCCGAGCCGGTCCTCGTCCGTCCCGGGCCGGTCGTCGCCCGGGTGGGCCTGGGCACCGCCCGGTCCCCCGTTCCTGCCGTTGGCCACGTTGCTGTGCTGGCCGACGCTGGACGGAAGCGTGTGGCGCGCCCTCCCCTTGTCGATGCCGAGGAAGCGGTTGAGGTGCCCCTTCTTGCCGACGACGAACCAGGCGACGGCGCCGAACAGCGGGAACCAGAGGATGAAGATGATCCACAGGAGCTTGCCGCCCCCCGTGGTGTCGCCGTGGGCCAGTGCGGAGATCACGGCGGCGATCACCAGCACCAGCAGGAACAGGCCGATGAGCAGGAAGACCAGCCCGGTGATCCCGCTCATCCAGGCGACGGCGGTGTCCGTACTGTCAGCAAGGCTCGTGAACATGACTCCCCCAAGCATGACGTGATCATATTGTCACGCAGAGTAGTCTTTTGGGGTGCCCACTCCCGTGCATTTCGTGGTTTTCGGGCGTTTCCCGGCCTTGGGGTCCCGGTTCCGATTCTTCGGACCGCGCGCGACCGGACCGAAGACTTTCGATTAGCGCCCCCTACCAGGCCTTTTCACTGCTTTACTGGGAACCATGGGCGAGCTTCGGCGATCTTGCAGGTTCACTCCCCTCCTCCGAACCGGCGTCTGCACCGGAAACGGTGGCGGCACCGTCCCCCGCGACCACCAACTCGGGCGTACCGCCCCCATTTCGCGCAAGCACAGAGACA
This sequence comes from Nocardiopsis sp. NPDC006198, assembly GCF_040613895.1. NCBI lineage: Bacteria > Bacillati > Actinomycetota > Actinomycetes > Streptosporangiales > Nocardiopsidaceae > Nocardiopsis > Nocardiopsis sp. NPDC006198. Next base: position 144,418 of record NZ_JBEXSY010000007.1, read on the forward strand.
CCCCGTCCACGGGAGGCCCCGCGTCCCGGGCCTCATGACCGTGGTGAGGCAACCGCGCTACCTGTGGCTGGCCGAGCAGCTTCGCGAGCCGATCCTGCGCGGGGAGATGCCGCCCGGCACACGTCTCCCCTCCAGGACCCGGCTGGCGCGCTCCTACCGGGTCAGCGAGCAGATCTCCCGTACCGCGCTCCGACTCCTGGTGACCGAGGGCCTCGTCGAGGCCAGGCCCGGCTCCGGGTACTTCGTACGCACGGTCCCCGAGCTCTTCCGGCTGTGCCGGACGGACTCCTCCTCCGGCTCCGGCCTGGGCAAACTCCGACGTGAGGACATCGGCACCGAGCAGGAGCCGTGCTCGGCCCCGCTGAGCTCGCGGCTCCGGCTGCGCGACGGGGAGCCCGTCTACCGCACCACCTCGCGCGGGCTGGCGTCGGAACTGCCCATCACACTGCACCAGTCGTGGGAACCGGCGTCGCTCACCGCCGGGACGCTGCGCACACCCTTCGACGCGGCGCCCGACATCGGCCTGCTCGACCGGCTCAGCGCCGCGGGCCACCCGGTCGACCGCGTGGTCGAGGAGGTGGGCGTGCGCTCCCTGCGCGACTCCGAGGCCTCACTGCTCGGATCGGCCCCCGGCATACCCGTGCTGGTGGTGGAGCGCACCCACTTCAGCGCCAACCGGCCCGTCGAGACCTCGGACCTCATCGGGACGGCCGAGCAGTGTCGACTCCTCTACAAACTGACACTGGCCCGGCCCCGCCGGCCCGGGGACCCGCGGCGCCGCTGAGGGGCGCACCGCCCCCGGTACCCCGGCGCCGGCCCGGACACGACGAAGGGCGGTGGGGGCGGCCGCCGCCCCGCGCGGGGGGGGCGCCGCCCCCGCGCGGACGCGCGCGGC
>NZ_JBEXSY010000007.1:145321-191274 GCF_040613895.1 Nocardiopsis sp. NPDC006198
CGGCGCCCGCCCCCCCCCCCCCCCCGCCCCCCCCCCCCCCCCCCGCCCCCCCGCCCCCCCCCGCCCCCGGATCGATGCCCCTAGGAGGTGAACTCCCGGGCGACGACCTCGGCGATCTGCGCGGTGTTCAGCGCGGCGCCCTTGCGCAGGTTGTCCCCGCACAGGAACAGCTCCAGCGCCTTCGGGTCGTCCAGCGACTGGCGGATCCGGCCCACCCAGGTCGGGTCGGTGCCCACCACGTCGGCCGGGGTCGGGAACTCGCCCCGGGCCGGGTCGTCCAGGACCGCGACGCCCTCGGCGGAACCGAGCAGCTCACGGGCGGCGTCGGCGGTCACCTCCCGCTCGAAGGTGGCGTGCACGACCAGCGAGTGGGTGGTGATCACGGGGACGCGCACGCAGGTCGCGGAGACCCGGAGGTCCTGGAGACCCAGGATCTTGCGGGACTCGTTGCGGACCTTCAGCTCCTCCGAGGACCAGCCGCCGTCCTTGAGCGAACCGGCCCACGGCACGACGTTGTAGGCCAGGGGCGCCGGGAACGGGCCGAGCTCGCCGACGGCGGCGCGGACGTCGCCCGCCCTGTCGCCGAGGCCGCGGTCGGCGCCTGCCTTCGCCATCTGGTCGCGCAGGGTGTCGATGCCCTCCTGGCCCGCACCGGAGGCGGCCTGGTAGGAGGACACGACCAGGCTGGAGACCTGGTAGGCGCGGTGCAGCGCGCCGATGGCCACGATCATCGACAGCGTGGTGCAGTTGGGGTTGCTGATGATGCCGCGCGGACGGTTGGCGACCTGGTCCGCGTTGACCTCGGGCACCACGAGCGGGACGTCGGGGTCCATCCGGAACGCGCCGGAGTTGTCGACGGCGACCGCGCCGCGGGCGGCGGCGATCGGGGCCCACTCCTTGGAGACCTCGTCGGGGACGTCGAACATGGCGACGTCGACGCCGTCGAAGACCTCGGGGGCCAGGGCCTGGACCACGACGTCCTCGCCGCGGACCCGCAGGACCTTGCCCGCGCTGCGCGGGGAGGCGACGAGGCGGATCTCGCCCCAGACGTTCTCGCGCTCGGACAGGATGCCGAGCATCACGGTGCCGACCGCTCCGGTGGCGCCGACGACGGCGAGGGTGGGAAGACGGTTGCTCATCGGCCGGTACCTCCGTAGACGACGGCCTCGACCTGGTCTGCGTCGAGCCGGAACTCACTGTGGGCCGCACGGACGGCCTCGTCGACCTGGTCCTCCTCGACGATGACCGAGATGCGGATCTCCGAGGTGGAGATCATCTCGACGTTGGTGCCGGAGGCGGCGATCGCGTCGAAGAAGCGCGCGGTCACGCCGGGGTAGGAGCGCATGCCCGCGCCGATCAGCGAGACCTTGCCGATCTTGTCGTCGTAGCGCAGCGACTCGAAGCCGACCTTCTCCTGGACCTTCTTCAGCGCGGCGACCGCCTCCTTCCCGAAGTCCTTGGGGACCGTGAAGGAGATGTCGGTGCGCGAGGTCGAGACCGCCGACACGTTCTGCACGATCATGTCGATGTTGATCTCGGCGTCCGCCAGGGCCCGGAAGATCGTCGCGGCCTCACCGATCTTGTCGGGCACTCCGACGACGGTGATCTTGGCTTCGCTCCGGTCGTGGGAGACCCCGGAGATGATCGGCTGTTCCATGCCTTCGCTTTCCTCGACTTCCGGGACGACCCAGGTCCCCTGCTTCTGGCTGAAAGATGAACGGACGTGCAGGGGCATGTTGTACTGGCGCGCGTACTCGACGCAGCGCAGGTGCAGGATCTTCGTCCCGCACGCAGCCATCTCCAGCATCTCCTCGTAGGAGATCTGGGGGATGCGCCGCGCGGACGGCACGATGCGCGGGTCGGCGGTGAACACACCGTCGACGTCGCTGTAGATCTCGCAGGCGTCGGCCTCCAGCGCGGCGGCGAGCGCCACCGCGGTGGTGTCCGAGCCGCCCCGGCCAAGGGTGGTGATGTCCTTGGTGTCCTGGGACACGCCCTGGAACCCGGCGACGATGCAGATCGCGCCCTCGTCCACGGCCTCCTTGATGCGGCCCGGGGTCACGTCGATGATCTTGGCGTTGCCGTGCAGCGACGTGGTGATGACACCGGCCTGGGAACCGGTGAAGGACCGGGCCTCGAAGCCCAGGTTCTCGATGGCCATGGCGACCAGGGCCATCGACATGCGCTCGCCGGCGGTGAGCAGCATGTCGAGTTCGCGCGCGGGCGGCAGCGGGGACACCTGCTCGGCGAGGTCGATCAGCTCGTCGGTGGTGTCGCCCATGGCCGAGACCACGACGACGACGTCATATCCCGCTTTTTTCTGAGCCACGATCCGTTGGGCTACTCGCTTGATGGCTTCCGCGTCGGATACGGAAGACCCACCGTACTTCTGCACGATTAGGGCCACGATCGATTGCTCCTGAGGAGTTGGGATCAAGACAATGAAATGGAGTGTAGCCAGCGACGCCGTCGTCTACACCGTCCGACCTGGGACGGGAACGCTCGGAGTGCATGACGCACCAGCGCTCGGGCCTACCCGGTGAAACGGAGGTTACTCATATTTCGCCTGGATTACGGCGAAGTGTGAGCTAGAACTCGAGACTGCGGCGGCCCTCGAAGGCGCGGCCGAGGGTGACCTCGTCGGCGTACTCCAGGTCGCCGCCGACGGGCAGCCCGCTGGCCAGGCGCGTCACCTTCAGACCCATGGGTTTGACCAGCCGCGCCAGATAGGTCGCGGTGGCCTCCCCTTCCAGGTTGGGGTCCGTGGCGAGGATCAGCTCGGTGATCTGGCCGTCCGCCAGGCGGACCATCAGGTCCTTGATGCGCAGGTCGTCGGGGCCGACGCCCTCGATCGGGCTGATCGCGCCGCCCAGGACGTGGTAGCGGCCGCGGAACTCGCGGGTGCGCTCGATGGCGACGACGTCCTTGGACTCCTCGACCACGCAGATGACGGCGGTGTCGCGCCGGGCGTCACGGCAGATACGGCACTGCTCCTCCTCCGCGACATTGCCGCAGACGGAGCAGAAACGCACCTTCTCCTTGACCTCGACCAGCGCGTTGACCAGGCGCTTGACGTCCGCGTGCTCGGCGGACAGCAGGTGGAAGGCGATTCGCTGCGCGCTTTTCGGACCGACGCCGGGCAGTCGCCCCAGCTCGTCGATCAGATTCTGCACCGCGCCTTCGTACATCGCCTACCCACCAGGTCGGACCGGATCGGCGGGGCGGTCCGTATCCCCTGACACCACCGTATCCGGCGCGACGACCTCTCGCGTACGCGCCGCGGAGGCCGCCCCGCCCGGCGGCCGCTCCGGGTCAGAAACCGGGGAGGCCGGGCATGCCCCCGGGCATCCCGCCGCCGCCGAGCCCCTGGGTGAGCGGGCCCATCTTCTCCTGCTGGAGCCTTTCCACCTGTGCCTCGGCGTCGCGGATGGCCGCCAGGACCAGGTCCGCGACGGTCTGCGCGCTCTCGTCCGCGTCGCTCGGGTCGATCGCGTCGGCGGAGACCGTGATGTCCTCCACCTGGCCGCGGCCGCTCAGCCTGACCTTGACCAGGCCGCCGCCGGAGGTGCCCTCGACCTCGGCCTCGTCCAGGGCCTGCTGGGCCTCCACGAGCTGCTGCTGCATCTGCTGGGCCTGCTGGAGCAGGGCCTGCATGTCCATTCCGCCAGGGTTCACGGCCGTCTCCTCGCCGCACTCATGGTGCTGGGTCTCGCAGTTGTGTGGCTGTCGCTGTGAGACTAACCGGTCGTCAGGGAACATGCTGGACCGACCCGGGCGGCCCGGCGGCCGGGCGGGGCGACGCGGAGTCGACTCTCCGGAAGGCGCCCCGACCCGTGGCCAGCGCGAAGAGTAGCGGTAATATCACTTTCGGTCGAAGAGATGTCCCGCGGGGCACGGCCGTCCCGGTGGAGCCCGCGGGCGCCGCCGGCATCACGACAGCCACGGGGGACTGAGGACGTGTTGACCGCCAGTGAACGCCACTCGGCACTGATCGAGGCGATGATCGCGGACGGCACCCTGACCGACGCCGCGCTGATCCACGCCTTCCGGTCGGTTCCGCGACACCGGTTCATCCCCGAGACCGGCGCGCTGACCGCGCGCGGCGGCGTGCTCGACGCCACCAACGACCCGGAGCGCTGGCTGGCCGCCGTCTACGCCGACAACGCCATCGTCACCCAGGTGGACGAGTCCGGGATCCCCCGGGACCGCGAGGCGCCCGCGCCGCGCGAGCCCGAGCCGGCGGCCCCCGCGCCGGAAGCGGCCTCGGCTTCCTCCAGCGCGGCCCCCACGGTCCTCGCCCGCATGCTGGAGCTCGCCGGCCTCGCCGCCGGGAACACGGTGCTGGAGATCGGCACGGGAACCGGTTGGAACACCGCGCTGCTGGCCCACCGGCTGGGCGACGGAGCCGTCACCTCCGTGGAGATCGACCCCCGCCTGGCCGGGACCGCGCGCGGGGCCCTGCGCGCGGAGGGCCTCTCCCCCGCCGTCCACGTGGCCGACGGGTACGGGGGCCTCGTGGACGGCGCCCCCTACGACAGGATCGTCTCCACCTGCGGCGTGCGGCGGCTCCCGCCCGCGTGGCTCGACCAGGTGCGGCCCGGCGGGCTGGTGGTGTGCCCGTGGGGGCTGTTGGAGGGGGCCGGGGTGCTCGCCCGGGTGGAGTGCCCGGGCGACGGGACCGCCCGGGCGAGCTTCCACGGCGGCGTGGGGTTCGTCCCGCTGCGCACGCCCGACCCGGCGGCCCCGCCCGCGCGCGACTCCGGGCAGCAGCCGGACGAGTACCGGCTCACGCAGACCGACCCCCTGGCTCCGCTCATGGCCTTCACGACGGCGTTCGCCCTGTCGGTGATGGTGCCCGACTGGCGTGTGCGGCGGCGGTGGATCGGGACGGGATCGGGCGTGTGGGTGTGCGACCGGGAGGGCGGCTCGTGGGTGAGGGTCTACCCCTACGGAACGTCGTGGATGATCGAGCAGGGCGGCCCGAGGAGCATCTGGGACGAGTTCGAGGAGGCCCTGGCCCTGTGGGCCGAGCTGGGCAGCCCCGAACCGGACCGGTTCGGTCTGTCGGTGTCGGACGACGGGGCGCACCGGGTGTGGCTGGACTCGGCGGACGGCCGCGCCTGGGACGTGTGAGGGCGTCCGGTCCTCACAGCGGCGCCCGGTCGGACGGGGGCCGGGGCCGTGCGGACGGACCCTGCGGGCGGGAACGCCGACGGCCCCCGACCGTCTCCGGTGGGGGCCGCCGCCGTGCGTTCACGCCGTTCCTTCGGTGTCCTCGGACTCCTCGGAACTCTCGGGCGCGTTCTTCTCGCGGAGCTTGCGCAGCAGCTCCTGCTTGCGCTCCTGGGCCTCGGCGCTGGGGCCGCCCTTGCCCCCGCCGGGGCCTCCGCGCATCGCGGAGCGGGAGACCGTGGTGCGCTGTCCGCCCATACCGAGAAGGTTGTCACTGTTCTTGGACATGCGGACCTCCTTTCGGTTTCGGCGAGACGTGCCGTCTCGCCAGATGTGATCCTGCCTCTGTAGGGTATCGGTGTCAAGACGATACGTCTCGTCATTTTTGAGCGGTTAACGTGGCAGGTATGGCTGAGAGCACCCCATTGGAAGACTCCCGGGCACCCCGGCGCGGCCCGGACCCCCGCCGCCGCAGCGAACGGGCGCGACGCGCCGTCCTGCGCGCCGCGTCGGAACTGCTGGGCGAGGTCGGTTACGCCAAGGTGACCGTCGAGGCGATCGCCGCGCGGGCCGGTGTGGGCAAGCAGACCATCTACCGCTGGTGGCCCTCCAAGGCCGCCGTGGTGTTCGACGTCTTCACCGCGCTGACCGGCGGCACGGCCGGCGAACCCCTGCCCGACACCGGCAACCTGGCCGCCGACCTGAGGACCGTGCTCCGCGCCATCGTCGACGAGTTCAACGACCCCGAGATGGACCGGACCACCCGCGCGTTCACGACCGAGCTCCAGAACGACCCCGTGTTCGCCGAGGCCGTCAACGAGCGCCTGCTCCGGCCCAACACGGAGGCGTTCAAGGACCGGCTGCGCGCCGGGCGCGAAGCGGGCCAGCTCGCCCCCGGGGCCGACCTCGACATCGTCACCGAGCTGCTGACCGGACCGCTCCACCACCGCTGGCTGATGCGCACCGGGCCGCTGACCCACGCGTACGCGGACGAGCTCGTGGAGACGGTCCTGGCCGCCGTGGGCCCCCGGGACTGACCGCGTCGGCCGGGGGCGGCGCCCCGGTGCCGGGCGCGGGCTCCGGGGCCGGCCGGGGCCTCCGCCGGGCACGCCGGCGCGGTGACCGAAACGGTGCTCCCGTCCCGCCCCCCACCTCACACCGGCAACGCTTCCGGACACTCCCGGGGAGCGCGCTCGGCGGGCGCCGCCCGCCGCCCGGCGGGGTGGGTGCCCGCCGCACCTAGAAGGGCGCGTCCGTGTCGGCCCCGTGCTCGATCTCCTCGATCATGCGGCCGCCCAGCTCCGTCTCGATGAGCGACGTTCCGCCCGCGCCGGGGGACGCGGACCCGCCGGCGGGGGCCCGGCCCGCGGCGGAACCCTGTCCCCCTGCCGGCGCGGTGTCCACGGCCGCGGACGACGGTCCGCCCGAGGGCGCCGGAGCCGGCCGCTGCGCACCGCCCGGGGCCGGAGCGGGAGTCGGGGAGGGTGCGGCCTCCTGGCGCCCGGGGGCGGGGACCGTCCGGGGCTGCGACCGGCCGGCGGACGGGTCGTCGTACTCCGGCGGCGGGGACGCGGCCGCGTCCTCGTAGGGGTCCGGCGGCGGCTCCTCCAGACCGGTGACGATCCGGTCCGGCGGCGGGCCTGCGGCCCGGCCCGCGGCCTCCGGCTCCGGGGCGGTGGGCGGAGGGGCGGGTTCGGCCGGCCGTGCCGGGGCGGGGGCGTCCCACCCGGAGGGCTCGGCCGGGCGCGCGGGCTCGGGGCGCCGGGCTGGCGCCGCGGCCGACGCGGCGCCGCCGGCCGCGGCGACCCGCACCTCGATGCCGAGGACCTGCCGGATCGCGTTGGCGACCACCTGGTCGCTGCCGCTGTTGCTGAAGCCCTTGGCCTCGCTGGGGCGGGAGAAGCCGAGCAGGACGGCGTTGCCCTCGACCCCCACCGGCCGGACCTCGCCGCCGGAGAGCACCATCCAGGTGAACCGGCGCAGACCCTTGACCGCCTCCAGGATCTGGCTCCACGACCCCTGGACGCGTCCCAGGTCGAGGGCGCCGCCCCCGCCGGACGGGGCGGCGGGCGCCGGCGGTGCGTGGCGGGCGGGTTCGGGCGTGCTTGGACGGGCCGGAGCGTCCCAGCCCGCCGGCTCGGCGGCGCGCTCGGGGGCGGGCGCCGGCGCGGGGGCCGGGGACGCGGGGGCCGCCTGCGGGGCGGCCGGGGCACGGGAGGGTCGGGGCGCGGGAGACTCGGGAGCCCGCACCGGCTCGGGGGCCGGGGCGGCGGACCGGACCGGCGCGGCGGGTGCTGCGGGTGCGGCGGGTGCGACGGCGCCCGAGGCGATCCGGCGCTCCATCTGCTCCAGGCGTGCCAGCAGGGCTGCGCCCTGGCTGCCGTCGGTGCCGGGCAGGAGCACCCGCGAGCACATGAGTTCGAGCAGCAGGCGGGGCGCGGTGGCTCCGCGCATCTCGGTCAGGCCCTGGTTGAGGATGTCGGCGGCGCGGGTCAGCTCGGCGGGCCCCATCCGGGCGGCCTGCCCCCTCATCTGCTCCGCCGCCTCGTCGGCCACGTTGACCAGGCCCTTGTCCAGGGCGTCCGGCACCGCTGCCAGGACGACCAGGTCGCGGAAGCGCTCCAGCAGGTCCGTGGTGAACCGCCGCGGGTCGTGCCCGCCCTCGACCACGCGGTCGATCAGCCCGAACACGGCGGCGCCGTCGCGGGCGCCGAGCGCGTCGACCATCTCCCCCAGCAGGCTGGAGTCGGTGTAGCCCAGCAGGGAGACGGCGCCCTCACGGGTGATGCCGCCCTCGCCGGACCCGGCGATGAGCTGGTCGAGCACCGACAGCCCGTCACGGGCGGAACCGGCGCCCGCCCTGACCACCAGCGGCAGCGCGGCGGGGTCGTAGGAGATCCCCTCCTCCTTGAGGAGGTCCTCGAAGAGCTCCCGGAGCGTGCTCGGCGGGATGAGCCGGAACGGGTAGTGGTGCGTTCGCGAGCGGATCGTGCCGATGACCTTCTCGGGCTCGGTGGTCGCGAACACGAACTTGAGGTGCGGGGGCGGTTCCTCCACCAGCTTGAGGAGCGCGTTGAAACCCTCGCGGGTCACCATGTGCGCCTCGTCGATGATGTAGATCTTGAAGCGCGAGTTGACCGGTGAGAAGAAGGCGCGCTCGCGCAGGTCGCGGGCGTCGTCCACACCGCCGTGGGAGGCGGCGTCGATCTCGATGACGTCGATGCTGCCGCCGCCATCGGGGGCCAGCGCCACACACGAGTCGCAGGTCCCGCACGGGTCCGGGGTGGGCCCCTCGGCGCAGTTCAGCGAACGGGCGAGGATGCGCGCGCTGGTCGTCTTGCCGCAGCCGCGCGGGCCGCTGAACAGGTAGGCGTGGTTGATGCGACCGCTGCGCAACGCCTGGCGGAGCGGGTCGGTCACGTGTTCCTGGCCCCGCACCTCACCGAACGTCGCGGGGCGGTACTTGCGGTACAGCGCGATGCTCACGGTGTGCTCACTCCCCTGGTCCCTGCCACCCGTCCATTCAACCCGCCGGCAGTGACAGCTCGCACCGGATCGGGGAACCGGGAGGGTCCGACCGGGCCCGAGAAACAGAAAGGACCCCCCGCGCACCCGCCAGAGCCCATTTATCCTTGCTGCCTTCCGGCCCTGGGGAGGTTCATAGGGTGACGCCGCACGAGGGGTCTGCCCCGAGTGTATCCGACCTCCCGACCGCTCTGGCAACCCCGCGCGCCCGCCCCCGCGGGGCGTCCCACGGCGCCCGGATCCCGGCACGCATGGCCATGACGGCCCCGCGGGGCCATCATGGACGGCATGTTCGACCCCCTGGAAACCACCGACCGCTCCTCCGAGCGGCAAGACCTCATCGTGGACACGCTGGAGAACGCCTTCTCCGACCTGATGTCCACGGCCCCGGCCGCGTTCCGGGCCAAGTTCCGCAAGATGGCCGCCAGTCCCTTCGCGTTCTACCGGGGCAGCGCCTCGCTCTTCTACTCCGACGTGGCGTCGATGGAGGACCCCTGGGCGGACGACCGCACCTCACGGGTGTGGATCCAGGGCGACCTGCACGCCGAGAACTTCGGCACCTACATGGACTCGACCGGGCGCCTGGTCTTCGACGTCAACGACTTCGACGAGGCCTACCTCGGCCACTTCACGTGGGACGTGCTCCGGTTCGTCTCCAGCATCGCCCTGATGGGATGGCAGAAGGCCCTGTCCGACGAGGACATCGGCGCGATCGTGCCGTGCTACGTCGACGCCTACGTGTCCCAGGTCCGCCAGTTCGCGACGCGGGGCGGCGACTCCGGTTTCTCCCTCAAGCTGGACAACACCGACGGCACGGTCCACGACGTGCTCCAGCGCGCCCGCCTCCGCAGCCGCGCCGCCATGCTGGCGTCCATGACCGACAGGGACGGCTACAACCGCCGGTTCCGGGAGGGCCCCCGGGTGCGCCGGCTGGAGGACGGCGAGCGCGAGAAGGTGCTCGCCGCCTACCACGACTATCTGGGGACCATCCCGGACGACCGGCGCTTCGCCTCGCTGGACTACGGGGTCAAGGACGTGGTGGGCAGCGGCGGCTTCGGGATCGGCTCCGCGGGGCTCCCCGCCTACAGCGTGCTCATCGAGGGCCGGTCCGAGGCGTGGGACAACGACATCGTCCTGTCCGTCAAGCAGGGGAACGTGGCCGCGCCGTCCCGGGTGGTGACGGACCGGCGCATCATGGAGGCCTTCGAGCACCACGGGCACCGCACCGCCGTGTCCCAGCGCGCGCTCCAGGCCCACGCCGACCCGCTGCTGGGGCACACCGAGATCGACGGCGTGGGCTTCGTGGTGAGCGAGGTGTCCCCGTACACGAACGACCTGGACTGGGAAGGGCTCACCGAGCCCGAGGAGGTCGTGCCCGTACTGGACTACCTGGGCCGCGCCACCGCCAAGGCGCACTGCGTGTCCGACTCGCACGCGGACGCGACCCTGGTGGCGTGGGAGACCGAGGAGGCGCTCATGACGGTGCTCGACGGCCGTGAGGCGGAGTTCACCGAGTGGTGCGTGCGCTTCGCCCACCGCTACGCGGCCCAGGCCCGGGCGGACCACTCGCTGTTCGTGGACGCGTTCCGCAACAACGCCATCGAGGGGGTGCGGTCCAGCCGGGCCGGCTGAGCCGCGGTCGGCCCCGCGGGGCCGTGAACAGGGACGGAGAAGGTCCGCGCGACGGCCCCGGCCGCCCGGCGGGGCGCTCCCCGGAGCCTTCCCGGGCCCCTCCCGGCGGCCCTCGGGGAGGGCCCCGGGAAACCCGTTCGGACCACCCCCCTCCGGCGTGTAGAGTTGTGCGCGGAGGATTCGCCTAGTGGCCTAGGGCGCACGCTTGGAAAGCGTGTTGGGTGCAAGCCCTCAGGGGTTCGAATCCCCTATCCTCCGCAGCGGCTAGCTGCCGAGACGAAGGCCCCGACCGGACACCGGTCGGGGCCTTCGCCGTTCGCGGCCCCGATCCCGGTCCCGGCCGGCCGTTTCCGGGCCGCTCTCCCCCGCCCGGGCGACCCGGCCTCCCCCGCGCCCCTACGGCCGGGGGATGTTGCGCAGGTTGGAGCGGGCCATGTCCACCATCGCCCCCACCCCTCCCCGGAGCACCGTCCGTCCCGCGGACAGGGCGAAGCCCGCCACCTGGTCGGCGGTGATGCGGGAGGGGATGGAGAGCGCGTTGGGGTCGGTGACGACGTCCACCAGCACCGGCCCGGGGGCCGCCAGGGCCTCCCGGAGCGCGTCGCGGACCCGGTCGGGGCTCTCCACCCTCAGGGCGCGCATGCCGATCGCCCCGGCGACGGCCGCGTAGTCCACGCGCGGGTGGTCGGTCTGGAAGGAGGGCATCCCGTCCACCATCATCTCCAGCTTCACCATGCCGAGCGAGGAGTTGTCGAACACGACCGTGGTGATCGGCAGGTCGTGCTGGTGGACGGTGATCAGCTCGCCCAGCAGCATGCTCAGCCCTCCGTCGCCGGACAGCGAGACGATCTTCCGGTCGGGCGCCGCGTAGGCCGCGCCGATCGCGTGCGGCAGCGCGTTCGCCATGGTGCCGTGCGTGAACGACCCGATCACCCGGCGGCGGCCGTTCGGGGTCAGGTAGCGGGCGGCCCACACGTTGTTCATGCCCGTGTCGACGGTGAACACGGTCTCCCCGTCGGCCTCCTCGTCGAGGATCCTCGCCACGTACTCGGGGTGGACGGGCGTGTGGTGCTCGATGTCCCTCGTGTACGCGTCCACCACCTTGGTCAGCGCGCGTTCGTGGCGGGCCAGCATGTCGTGGAGGAACCGGGTGGCGGAGGCGGCCGTGCGCTCCCCGACGAGCGGCCTCACGGCGCGCAGGGTCGCCGCGACGTCCCCGTGCACCGCCAGCCGGAGCGGCACCCGGCGGCCGAGTCGGCGCGGGTCGTGGTCGACCTGGACGACGTTCTTCCTGGGCAGGAAGTCGTCGTAGGGGAAGTCGCACCCGAGCATCAGCACCAGGTCGGCGCCGTGCAGCGCCTCGAAGCACGCGCCGTAGCCGAGCAGGCCGATCATGCCGACGTCGTACGGGTTGTCGTACTGGATCCACTCCTTGCCGCGCAGGGTGTGTCCGACCGGGGCGTGCACCCGTCCGGCCAGGGCCATCACCTCGTCGTGCGCCTCCCTGGCCCCGGCGCCGCAGAACAGGGCGACCTTGTCGGCGGCGTTGATCAGTTCGGCCAGCGCGCGCACGTCGTCCTCGGCGGGCCAGGCGGTGGCGCGTCCCGCGGCCACCGGGCTGGTGTCGGCCGGGCCCACGGCCTTGCGCCCGGCGATGTCCCCGGGCAGGACGAGGACCGCCGCGCCGGGGGTGCCGAGGGCGTGCTGGACGGCGATCCGGGCCAGGCGCGGCATCTGCTCGGCCTCGGAGACGAGTTCGCGGAACTCGGTGACGTCCGCGAACAGCCTCTCGGGGTGGGTCTCCTGGAAGTAGCCGGTGCCGATCTGGCGCGAGGGGATGTGGGAGGCGATGGCCAGGACGGGGGCTCCGCTGCGCTGGGCGTCGTACAGGCCCTGCACGAGGTGGGTGTTGCCGGGGCCGCACGACCCGGCGCAGACGGCGAGCCGCCCGTCGATCTGCGCCTGGGCCGAGGCGGCGAACGCCGCCGCCTCCTCGTTACGCACGTGGATCCACTCGATGCCGTCGGTCTCGCGGACGGCGTCGACGATCGGGTTGAGGCTGTCGCCGACGACCCCGTAGATCCGGGTCACCCCGGCGGCGACCAACGTCCGGACGAGCTGTTCGGCGACGGTGTTCCTGGCCACGTTGGTTCCTCCTGGGCACGTCATCGCAGGTCCGGGGCGCCACGGGGGCGCCCCGGTCCACGCTAGGAGCAGGAACCGGCGCCGTGCCGCACCGCCACGCGCCTCCGTCCGCCTACCCCTACTCCCCTAAATGATTAGTCATCGAGTGGAGTACTCTTCCGGTGCTGTCCACGAGGAGGAGGAGAGGGCATGGAGCTCGAGGGGGACCTGCGCTACGTGGCGCTGGGCGACAGCCACACCGAGGGGGTCGGGGACGGTGACGACGAGACCGGGCTCCGGGGCTGGGCGGACCGCCTCGCCGACCGCCTGGCCGCCACCGGCGCGCGGGTGGAGTACGCCAACCTCGCGGTCCGGGGGCGGCTGGCCCGCCAGGTGCGCGAGGAGCAGCTGGCCCCCGCCCTGGAGATGCGCCCGGACGTGGCCACCGTGTTCGCCGGGGTCAACGACGTGATCCGGTCCGGGTACGACGCCGGGGCGGTGGTCGGCCACATGGAGGCGATGTTCGCCGAGCTGACCGCGTCGGGGGCCCGGGTGGCGACCCTGACCTTCCCCGACATCGCCAGGATCGCGCCGCTGACCAAGCCCCTGCTGCCCAGGGTGCTGGACTTCAACGAGCGCCTGCGCGCCGCGGCCGGGCGGCACGGCGTCGTCGTGGCCGACGTCGCCGCGCACGAGGTGTCCACGGACCGGCGCCTGTGGGCCACCGACCGCCTGCACTGCACGCCGCTGGGGCACGACCGGATCGCCGGAGCGCTGGCCTCCGCGCTGACGCTCCCCGGCGCCGACGGGTCGTGGGCGGACGCCCTGCCCCGGATGCCCGAGCGGAGCGCGCTGCTCGCGGTGGCGGAGGAGGTCCGCTGGCTGGGGACCTTCCTCGGCCCGTGGATCCTCCGACGCCTGCGCGGCCGCTCCTCGGGCGACGGCCGCGTGGCCAAGCGCCCCGCGCTCCTGCCGGTGGAGCCGGTCTGAGCCGGACGCCCGGCGGTCCCGTACCCCCGGGCGCGTGCACGCCGTGGCCTCCGGGCGTCGCGGCGGCTCCGCCCCGACCGTGCTCCCGGGCGCGCGCGGACGTCGTCCGCGAACCGTCGCCGGGGCACCGCGCGAGTCATTTTGCAACTTGTTGCATAATGAAGTCGAGGTCGGCCGGACACCGACCGGGCAACCGCGCGAGGAGACGAGCATGAGCGACTACCCCCACCTTCTGGAACCCCTGGACCTGGGCTTCACCACCCTCCCCAACCGCGTGATCATGGGCTCCATGCACATCGGCCTGGAGGAGGCCCCCCAGGGGTTCGAGCGGATGGCCGCCTTCTACGCCGAGCGTGCCCGCGGCGGCGTCGGCCTCATCGTCACCGGCGGCATCGCGCCCAACCCCGAGGGCGCCACCTACACCGGCGCGGCCAAGCTGACCACCGAGGCCGAGGCCGCCGAACACCGCGTGATCACCGACGCCGTGCACCGCGAGGGCGGCCGGATCGCCATGCAGATCCTGCACACGGGCCGGTACGCCTTCAGCGAGCAGTCCGTAGCGCCCAGCGCGATCCGGGCCCCCATCAGCGCGTTCACCCCCCGCGCCCTGTCCGACTCCGAGGTCGAGCAGACCATCGAGGACTTCGCGCGCGCGGCCGAGCTCGCCAGGCTCGCCGGATACGACGGCGTCGAGGTGATGGGCTCCGAGGGCTACCTCGTCAACCAGTTCATCGCCTCCGCGACGAACCACCGGGAGGACCGCTGGGGCGGCTCCTACGAGAACCGGATGCGCTTCCCCGTCGAGATCGTGCGGCGCGTCCGCGAGCGCGTCGGCGACGACTTCATCCTCGTCTACCGGCTCTCCATGCTCGACCTGGTGCCCGGCGGCTCCACGTTCGACGAGGTCGTCCGGCTCGCCAAGGCCGTCGAGGAGGCCGGCGCGACCATCATCAACACCGGCATCGGCTGGCACGAGGCCCGCGTCCCCACCATCGCCACGTCCGTGCCGCGGGGCGCCTACAGCTGGGTGACCCGCAAGCTGATGGGCGAGGTGTCCGTCCCGCTGGTCGCGGTCAACCGCATCAACACCCCGGAGGTCGCCGAGGCCGTCATCGCCGGGGGCGACGCCGACATGGTCTCCATGGCCCGGCCGTTCCTCGCCGACCCGGACTTCGTCGCGAAGGCGGCCGCCGGGACCCCCGAGGAGATCAACACCTGCATCGGCTGCAACCAGGCCTGCCTCGACCACACCTTCAGCCTCAAGATCACCTCCTGCCTCGTGAACCCGCGTGCCTGCCACGAGACCGAACTGGTGCTCTCCCCCACCAGGAACCGCAAGCGCGTGGCCGTCGTCGGCGCCGGCCCCGCCGGCCTCGCCTTCTCCGTGTCCGCCGCCGGGATCGGCCACGAGGTCACCCTGTTCGACGCGGCCGAGGAGATCGGCGGCCAGCTCCGCTTGGCCCGCCGCGTGCCCGGCAAGGAGGAGTTCGACGAGACCCTGCGCTACTTCCGGGTGCAGCTGGACAAGCACGGCGTGGACGTGCGGCTGGGGACCACCGTGACCGCCGCCGACCTGACCGGCTTCGACGACGTCGTGGTGGCCACCGGGGTCGTCCCGCGCACGCCGGAGATCCCCGGCGTCGACCACCCCAAGGTGGTCGGCTACGCAGATGTCCTGCGGGGGAACGCGGACGTGGGCGCGCGGGTCGCGATCATCGGCGCGGGCGGCATCGGCTTCGACGTCGCCGAGTTCCTGACCGACGGCGGCGAGGGCGCGAGCCGGGACCCCGACGTGTTCTTCCGCCAGTGGGGCGTGGACACCGGCCACACGACGGCGGGCGGGCTCCGGACCCCCGAGCGCCAGGCCCCGCCGCGCACCGTGCACCTGCTCCAGCGCAAGGCGGACAAGGTCGGCGCGGGCCTCGGGAAGACCACCGGGTGGATCCACCGCCTGGAGCTGCGCCACCGGGGTGTGGAGATGATCGCCGGCGTCTCCTACGACCGGATCGACGACGAGGGCCTGCACCTGACCGTCGGGGACGACAAGACCGTGCTCGACGTGGACACCGTGGTGCTCTGCGCCGGCCAGGAGCCGCGCCGCGACCTCGCCGACGAGTTGGCGGCGGCGGGGATCGGCGTGCACGTCATCGGCGGTGCGGACGTCGCCGCCGAACTGGACGCCAAGAGGGCCGTCGACCAGGGCACCAGACTGGCCGCCGCGCTGTAGCCGGGGCCGGGCCCGGGGCACCCGCACCCGGGTCCGGACAGGGGAAAATCCGGTTCAAGCCCTCCCCGGGCCCCCGGAACGGCGAGTGAACCCGGGGGACCGGGGTAGCCGTCCCACCATGAGGCTTGGTGAAGACGTGCGCAAGATCGAACGGAACGACGGACTCGACCCCGCGGTCTCCCTGTTCAAGCGGGTGGCGGGTCGCATCCCCCGCGGACGGGCGCGCGACCTGCTGAACGGTGTGCAGCTCGGGCACCCGGCCCACCCGATCCTGGTCCAGCTGCCCATCGGCGCGTGGATGTCGGCGGTCCTGCTCGACCTCCTGCCGGGGGACCACCGCCGGAGCGCCCACGCGCTCGTGAACACCGGACTCCTGGCCACCCTGCCCGCGGTGGTGAGCGGGCTCGCCGACTGGTCGCAGCAGCACGAGAGGCAGCAGCGCGTGGGCGTGGTCCACGCCGCGTCGAACGCCGCGGGGAGCCTGCTGTTCGCGTCCTCCTCCCTCGCCCGGGCGCGTGACCGCCAGGGCTGGGGGCGGGTCCTGGCCCTGGCGGGCATGGGGGCGGTCGCCCTCGGCGGCTCCCTCGGGGGACACATCGCCTACTACCGGGCGGGCGGCGCCAACAGCGCGGACCACCTGACCGACCTGGTGCCCGGCGGATGGCACGACCTCGGCCCGCTCGACGGGTTCGACGAGGGGGAGCCCGTGCGCGCCTCGCTGGGCGACGTGCCGGTCGTGGTGGTCCGGACGGGGGACGCCGTGCGGGCGGTGCTGGGGACGTGCACGCACATGGGGGCCCCGCTCGCGGACGGCTCCGTCGTGGACGGGTGCCTGCGCTGCCCCTGGCACGGGAGCGAGTTCGACATGGACGACGGGTCGGTCGTCCACGGTCCGGCGACCGCCGGGCTGGAGACCCTGGAGACGTCCGTCACCGGCGGGACCGTGCGGGTCCGCCACCTTCCGCCCGACGCCTGACGTCCCCGGGCCTTCCTAGAATGCGCTCATGTCCCTGCCCCACGCGATCCTGACCGCCCTGCTCGAGAAGCCGTCCTCCGGGCTGGAGCTGACCCGCCGCTTCGACCGCTCGATCGGGTACTTCTGGTCGGCGACCCACCAGCAGATCTACCGGGAGCTGAGCAAGCTCGAGAAGGCGGGGCTGATCAGGGCCCTGGACGGCGAGGGGCCGACCCGGGGGCAGAAGAAGGAGTACGAGGTCCTGCCCTCGGGCCGGGAGGAGCTGGAGCGGTGGGTCGGCGTGCGCGAGGACCCGCGCGCGCCCCGCGACCCCCTGCTGCTGCGCCTGCGCGCGACGGGCGTCGTGGGGGTCGGCGGGGACATGGTGGACGAGCTGCGCCGCCACCGCGCGCTGCACCGGGAGCGGCTGGCCGAGTACCGGGAGTTCGAGAGGCGCGACGCGGCGCGCGGCCACGGGACCGAGCGGGACCGCGTGCACCGCCTGGTGCTCCAGGGCGGGATCGAGCTGGAGCTCTTCTGGCTCACCTGGCTCGACCGGGCCCTCGCCGACCTGGAGGGCGCCGGCTGAGCCGCGTCCGCGGCGGAGGCCCCGGGCGGTCGCGGCGTTGCGGCCGTCCCCGCGCCCCGGCCGCACCGGGGCCGGGGCACGGCCCGGGTCGGGGCCGGACGCGCCCGGCGGAGCGGTACGCGCCCCGCTCCGCCTCCGCTCACCGGGGAGCGGGCGCCGCCGACTCCGACAGGTCCTCGGGCAGGCGCACGCGCGGCCGCAGCGGCACCAGCCGCGACTGCAGGACCATGGTCGCCGCCCCGATCGCGGGGGCCGTCGCCGCCGACGCGGACAGGCGCACCTCGACGGGGTGGCTGGCGCGGGCGAAGAAGGCGCCCTCCAGCTCGGACCTGATCGCGGGCAGGTAGACGGACCCCGCCACCGCCAGGCCCGGCCCCGTCAGCACGAGCAGGTCCAGGTCCATGACGTTGGCCAGCGTCCGCACCGCCGCCGCCAGGTACCGGGCGGAGCGCTCCAGGAGGGCGCGCGCGGTCGGCTCGCCGCGACGCGCGGCCCGGACCACGGCGGCGAACTCCGCCGCCTCGGACCGCCCCGCGCGCCCGCCGCCCCCGGGGCCGTCCGTCGGGCCGCCGTCCGCGCCGTCGGCCTCCGCCGCCCCCAGCTCGGCGGCGCGCGCCAGTCCGGCGTCCGCACGCGCGGCACGCACCACCGCGGCGGGCCCGGCGAGCGCCTCGACGCACCCGCGCGCGCCGCACCAGCACGGCGGGCCGTCCACGTCCAGGCACACGTGCCCGATCTCCCCGGCGTTCCCGCTGGCCCCGTGGTAGGGGATGCCGTCGACCAGGATCCCGGCGCCGATGCCGGTCCCCATGTACACGGCGGCGAAGACCGACGTCTCGCCGACGCCTCCGGACCAGTACTCGCCGAGCGCGGCGGCGGTCGCGTCGTTGCCGGGCACCACGGGCAGGCCGCAGGCCCTCTCCAGCTCCTCCGCCACCGGGAAGTGCGCCCAGTGCCGCATCGACGGCAGCGGCCTCGCGCCCCCGGTCGCGGAGACGAGCCCCACGCCCAGGACCCGGTCGCGCTCCACCCCGGCCCCCTCGACCAGCGCGTCGACCTGGCGGGCCGTCCGGGCGACCATCGCGGCGGGGTCGTCGCCGCCCGCGTCGGCCCTGGTCACCCTGGACACGACGGCGCCGGTGAGGTCGGTGAGCGCGTACGTGACGCCCATCGGGTCGAGGTGCACACCGACGGCGTACCGGGCCCCGTGGTCGAGCTGGAGCAGCACGCGCGGCTTGCCCCCGGTCGACTCGGCGCGGCCGGTCTCGCGGACCAGGCCGTCGTCGATGAGCGCGCGGACGACCGTGGAGATGGTCGCCCCGGTGAACCCGGTCGCGGCCACCAGTCCGGCCCGGCTGATGGTGCCCGCCGCCCGGATGACGTCGAGGACCGCCGCCCTGCTCGTGGTGTGGGGGGTGGCGCGTGATGGACCGCCCAAGGGAACCTCCGCCGCTTCCGTGCCGTGGCGTCCGCGCGGGGAAAGGCCTCGGCGTACGCCCGGCGGCCCTGCCGCCGCGCCCCGGCGGGGCGCGTACCAGCGTACCGCCGCACGCGCCCCTCCCCCGGGGGACGGTCGCCCGGCCCCCGGCAGGCGGCCCGCGACCGGGCATCCGGGGAGGCCGGCGCGGAGGAGCCCGCGGGCCGCTCGGCGGGGCGCAGGCCCCGTCCGCGAGCGGGGGCGCGTACCGCTCTCCTCCGACGGGTCACCGCACCCCATTGACTTAGTTAGTTCATCGAAGTAAGAATCTTCGGAGTGGTCCGGCGCACATCGGCGCGCCCGGCCGCCGACGGCCCGCCTCCCCCGGGCGGTCGTCCCCACACCCCCGGAGAGGCAGAGGATGATCCGCCGCACCCTGCATGACGGCTGGCTGCTGACGAGCGCCACCGGAACCGTCCCCGAGCACATCGCGGGGCGCTCCGTCCCGGCCCTGGTACCGGGAAGCACGCACCTCGACCTGCTGGCCGCCGGGCTCATCCCGGACCCCTACCTCGACTCCAACGAGACCGAGCTGGCCTGGGCCCACCGCGTGGGCTGGCGCTACACCCTCACCTTCGACGCCGAGCAGGCCGCCCCCTCCGAACACGTGGACCTGGCCTTCGACGGCCTCGACACCGTGGCCACCGTCGAGCTCAACGGGGTGGAACTGGGGACCACCGCCAACATGCACCGCGGCTACCGCTTCCCCGTGGGCCGCGTCCTCCGCGAGGGCTCCAACGACCTCACCGTCTCGTTCCGGCCCGCGCTGGAGTACGCCGAGGAGGTCCGCGACGCACTCGGCGCGCGCCCCCACACCAACACCCACCCGTACAACATGGTCCGCAAGATGGCCTGCTCCTTCGGATGGGACTGGGGCCCCGACTTCCAGACCGCGGGGATCTGGAAGCCCGTGCGCCTGGAGCGCTGGAGCACCGCCCGCCTGGCCTCCGTCCGCCCGCTGGTCACCGTCGGCGAGGACGGCGTCGGCCGGGTCGAGGTCCACGCCGACGTCGAGCGCTCCCTCACCGAGGCCCCGGCCGCCCTCACCCTGACGGCCGAGGTCGCCGGGCACACGGCCACCGCGACCCTGGCCCCGGACGCCGACACCGGCGTCGTCGTGGTGGAGGTCCCCGACGCCCGCCTGTGGTGGCCGGTCGGCTACGGCGACCACCCCCTGTACGACCTGGCCGTCACCCTCGCCCCGGGCGGCGACGCTTCCGCCGGCTCCGACGCCCCGGCGGCCCTGGACACGGCCGAACGCCGGATCGGCTTCCGCACCGTCACCGTGGACACCGAGCCCGACGAGCACGGCACCCCCTTCACCGTCACCGTCAACGGCAGGCCGATCTTCGTCAAGGGCGCCAACTGGATCCCCGACGACCACTTCCTCACCCGGATCACCCGCGACCGCCTCGCCCGGCGCGTGGATCAGGCCGTCGACGCGCACATGAACATGCTGCGCGTGTGGGGCGGCGGGATCTACGAGAGCGAGGACTTCTACGACGTCTGCGACGAGCGCGGCGTCCTCGTCTGGCAGGACTTCCTCCTCGCCTGCGCGGCCTACCCGGAGGAGGAGCCGCTGCGGAGCGAGTTCGAGGCCGAGGCACGCGAGAACGTCGCCCGCCTCACCTCGCACGCCTCGCTCGCCCTCTGGAACGGCGGCAACGAGAACCTCTGGGGCTTCATGGACTGGGGCTGGCAGGAGCAGCTCGGCGACCGCACCTGGGGCCACGGCTACTACACCGACCTCTTCCCCCGGATCGTCGCCGAACTCGACCCGACCCGCTTCTACTCCGCGGGCAGCCCGTACAGCCCCGGGTTCGCCCCGGACGACGTCCACCCCAACGCCGAGGCGCACGGCACCCGCCACGAGTGGACCGTCTGGAACCAGACCGACTACCGGGCCTACCAGGACCACGTCCCCAGGTTCTGCTCCGAGTTCGGCTTCCAGGGCCCCCCGACCTGGACCACCCTCACCGACTGGGTGCACGACGAGCCGCTCACACCCACCTCGCCCGCCTTCCTCCTGCACCAGAAGGCCGAGGACGGCAACGGCAAGCTCGACCGGGGGTACTCGGCCCACCTGCACACCCCGCGCACCTTCGAGGACTGGCACTGGGCCACCCAGCTCAACCAGGCCCGCGCGGTCGCCTTCGGCATCGAGCACTTCCGGTCCTGGTGGCCCCGCACCTCCGGTGCCCTCGTCTGGCAGCTCAACGACTGCTGGCCGGTGACCTCCTGGGCGGCCGTGGACGGCGACGAGAGGCTCAAGCCCCTCTGGTACGCGCTCCGCCGCGCCTACGCGCCCCGCATGCTCACCGTCCAGCCCAGGGACGGGCGCCTCGTCGTCATCGCCGTCAACGACACCGACGAACCCTGGACGGGCCCCCTCGACCTGCGGCGCCAGGGCTTCGGGGGCGAGGTGCTCCACACCGGGAGCGCACAGATCTCCGTGCCGCCCCGCTCGACCGCCGAGGTCGAGCCGGAACGGCGGCTCCTCGCCCCCGCCGACCCCGACCGGGAGGTCTTCGTGGCCGCGTCCGGGGAGGTGCGCGTCGTCCACACGTTCCGGGAGGACCGCCACCTGGCCTACGACCCCGAGGCCCTGACCGCCGTGGCGGTCCCCGTCCCGGGCGGCTACCGGGTGGACGTGCGCGCGTCCTCGTTCGCCCGCGACGTCTCGGTGCTCGCCGACCGGGCGGCCCGCGACGCCGAGGTGGACGACATGCTCGTGGACCTGCTGGCCGGGGAGACGCACAGCTTCACGGTGCGGACCGGGGCGGAGATCGACCCCCGCTCGCTGACCACGGCGCACGTCCTCCGCTCGGCGAACACGCCGCACGCGTCGGCGAAACAGGTCTGATGGGCCGTCCCGAACCCGTCGGCGCGGTCGGGCTGGTCCTGGCCCGGCCGCGCCGCCTGCTCAGCGCGGAACCGTTCTTCATGGAGTTCGTCGCCGGGATCGAGGAGCGCGTGGCCGCCCGCGACATGGCGTTCCTGCTGCACCTGGTGACCGACGCGGACGCCGAGGACGCCACCTACCGCCGGTGGGCGGAGCGGCGCCTGGTCGACGCGGTGGTCGTGGTCAACCTCGCCGAGGAGGACGCGAGGCCCGCCCTCCTGCGCGGGCTCGGCCTGCCGGCGGTGCTGGCGGGCGTCCAGGAGCCCGACCCCCCGGGCGCCCCGGCGGTCCGTACCGACCACGTGACCCCGGTCCGGGAGGCCCTGGCACGCCTCCTGGACCTGGGGCACCGGCGGATCGCCCGGGTGTCCGGGCCCGCCCGGCTGCTGCACACCCGTGCCCGCACCGCGGCCCTCGCCGAGGGCTGCCGCCGGGCCGGGATCGCCGCCCCCGTCGTCCTGGAGGGCGACTACTCGCACGAGGAGGGCGCACGGCTCACCCGGGAACTGCTCGGCCGCGAGCGGCCCCCGACGGCGATCCTGTACGACAACGACGTCATGGCCGTCTCCGGCCTGGAGGCCGCCCGCGACATGGGCGTCTCCGTCCCCGGGCAGGTGAGCATGGTCGCGTGGGACGACTCGACCCTGTGCCGCCTGTCCTCTCCGGCGCTGACCAGCGTGAGCGTGGACGTCTACCGGTACGGGACGGAGGTCGGCGCGTCTGCGCTGGAGTGCGCCGACGGCCTCCCCGTCGCGGAGCGGTGGTCTCCCGCGGCGGCCTTCGCGGCCCGAGGGAGCACGGGCCCGGCCCCCGCCCCGTAGCGGGAGGGCGCGGGCGGCGGGGCGGGCCGCCCGCGCCCCGGGCCGGGGAGGGCCGGCCGGGTCCGGCCGGAAGGCCCGCCGCCCCGAACATGCGGACGAGAAGACCGCCCCCGGCGAACCGGGGACGGTTGAGCGGTGACCTCGCACCCGGGGGCACCCTGCCCAGCGAAGCCGCCCTCGTCCGCCGGTACGACGTCTCCCGGGGACGGCCCGTCAAGCCCTCTCCGCGCTGGAGGCAACCGGACTTGTCATCGCCGTCCACGGCAGGGGCCGATTGGTCCAAGGGCCGGAAACTCCCACCGGCTGGCCCGGTACATGCGGAACATGTTCGCTGGACGCGGGAGCTCGCGCGAGAACTGCTCGAAGGACCGCTTCCCCGTCGCTGGGCGCCCTCCTCTGGGGCAGCCGAACAGGAGCGCTCCCCGTAACCCGCCCCTCGCCGCTGCTGACGGCGTCGGTGCGGTTCGTGGAACGGCGCCTGGCCGAGGATCGCTGACCCCTCACCCGATGTAGGTCGGCCCTCCGGCAAGGAAGTGCTCCACGCGCAAACGCATGGACCGGTCCATCCGGTAGCCGGTCAGCTCGTGCTTGGGCACCCAGACGACTTCCCTGGACTCGTCGCTCGGCGTGGGCTCACCCGCGAGCGGATATGCCGCGAACACGAGCGAGAACTCCTGCCGCGCTTCGCCGTCGCTCGTGTAGTAGATGATGTGCTTCGGGTCGCTGTAGATGCCGATGGTTCCGGTGATCACGCAGGTTATGCCGGTCACCTCCAGCGTCTTCCGAACGGCGGCGTCGGGCACGGAAGCGCCCAGACCCAGCGCACCGCCAGGGACGGCCCAGTTGTCGTTGTCGGTACGGCGGATCATCAGCACCTCGTCGCGCTCGTTGACCACGAACACGTTCACCGACGGGACGAGGCTGTTCGCCGTCGGAGCCTTGGGGTCGTCGTAGTAGTCGATCCGCTTGCCCACGGGTCTCTCTCCGGCTTCTTCAGCCGGCTGAGCCATCATCGTCCGCACCTGATCGCGAACCGCATCAGGTGAGATGCCGAGGCCACGGAGCAACTTGGCTCCCGTTCCTCGCTTCTTACGCAGCAGCGCCAGAAGAACATGCTCCGGTTCGAGTTCGTCTGCTCCGGAGCTTCGAACCTCGGTCGCAGCGTGCTGAAAGGCCGTCGTTACTTCAGACGAGAACGGCAGATAACCCTCACCCGTGTCGCCCCTCCTGGGCTTGGTGATCTTGAGAACTTCGATCACAGCAGCATCGTCGCGAACGCCCAAGCCCACCAGGGTTTCGGCGGCGGCTCCCTCTCCGTCCGACAGGATTCCCAGCACCACATGCTCTGGCCCGATCACCTGGTGATTGAACCTCTTGGCCTCTTCCTGGGCGAAGACGACAACGCGCCGGGCGCGGGGGCTGAACAGCTCGAACATGGCCGAGGCTCCTGGATCACTCACGAGGGGATGCTTGATCCCCTACCTTCTCGTAGCTCTCCAGGCAGGTGCCGAACAGGCTCCCGCCCAAGACGGCTCCCATCGTCCTGGCGGTCAGCCCGCTCGCCCGTGCGCCTGCTCCTGGATCTGCTTCGACAGATGGGCCCATACTCCGTGCACCTGCTCACGGACCAGCTCCGGGGAAACACCGAGGCCGCGCAACACGGGAAGCGCCGCGCCGTGGTCCTCGTGGAGCAGACCGAGCAACAGGTGCTCCGTGTCGATGAAGTCGTGCCGCACCTGCAACGACTCGTACAGCGTCTGTTCCAGGGACTTCCTGGCGTCCGGGGAGAAGGGCAGGTAGGTCCGGAAACGCCATCGTCCACGACCACCGGTCCTGACCACCTCGGCCCGGACGGTTCCGTGGTCCAGGCCCAAGCTCCCCAGGACGCCGGCCGCGATCCCCGTTCCCTGCTTCAGCAGTCCGAGCAACAGGTGCTCGGTGCCGATGTGGTTGCGCCTGAGTTCCACGGCCTCTTCGCGCGCCAGGACGGTGACGTCCTTCGCCTGTTGGGTGAACCGATCGAACATGGTCAGGGCTCCTGGGTCGCTCAAGAGGGGATGCTTGGTCCGGACGAGGACATCACCGCGATGGCTGATCGCTACGGGGCGGGCTCCTCCGTCGCTGGGGAGACGGAACGTTGAACTCGGTCGTGCCGACGAAGCAGCCAGTAGTGCATCGGTGCCCACACCAACATGACTCCGGCGAACAGCATGTGCGGCCACATCGGCTCCCCCATGAGGGGGCTGGCCCACACCAGCATGATCAGAGCACCGACGAACATCATTCCGGCAGCTGCCCTCAGCACCAGAAGTTCAAGGGGACTGCGTACGGTCACGAGGGATCCCACTCTGTGCGTGTGTCCAGTTGTGCCGGCAGTTGGCTACGGGGCTGGCTCTGCCTCGGAGGGAGGGGCGGGCTCCTGGGCCCGTTTCGCCAAACGCAGTTGTCGGTACTCCACCACGAGGAACACCAGCGTGATGGAGCACATGATGCCGCCCCACCACGTCATAACCGACCCGCCTATCAAGGCTTCGTCGCCACCCCACTTCACGATGACGTCGACAGCGAGCCAACCCAGCAAGACCACGCACAGAATCGTCCTCAGGAGGAGAGAGATCTCCTTGGAGAGTCTCGCCATCGGGGGCGCTCCTGTTCTGTGGTTGTGCGGGCGGGCTGATGCCGACGCCCACCGGTAAGTCAACGAGGGCCGAACCGTCCGCGCAACCCCTGGCCTGTGAGGTGGCCGAACAGGTTGCCTCCGAACCCGTCGTGGAACCCGACCCGCCCTCCGAGGAACACCTGGGCTACCCGGGCCGCCGCGTCACTCGCCATCGCGGCCGGCGCGGACGGCGAGGTCGTGCAGGCCGTGCTCGGGCACGCGACCGCCACGATGACCCTCGACCGGTACGGGAACCTGTTCCCGACCGCCTGGACGAGGTGGCCGACGCGATGGACGCGGCCCGTGTGAAGGCTCCCGCCACCGCCGCGTAAGGATCCTGGCGGAGCCTCCCCGGGGATCGAACCCCGGACACGCGAAAGGCCGGTCTCTCCGACCGTGTGCACCGTGTGTGCACCGGCCCGGATCAACCGACCCCGCGGACGAAAAAACCGCCCCCGGCGAACCGGGGGCGGCTGGTGGCGGTGGAGGAGGGATTTGAACCCTCGAAGGGTTGCCCCTTACCCGCTTTCGAGGCGGGCGCCATCGGCCACTAGGCGACTCCACCGCGAGCAACTCTACCGGATGCTCCGCCGTGCGGAAAACCGGATGGCGCGAGCGGTTCCGGCGGCGTCCCGGACGTCCTCCGGGGCGGGCCGGTCAGCCGCGGTCCCGGCCCCCGCGGCGGTGCTCGAAGAACGCGGTCAGGAGTTCGGCGCACCTCGCCGCGACGTCCGCGCCGACCAGGTCGGGCGGCACCACCTCCGGCCGGTGGTTGAGCCGCGGGTCGCGGACCACGTCCCACACCGACCCCACGGCGCCGGCCTTAGCGTCCCGCGCGCCGAAGGCCAGGCGGTCCACCCGGGAGAGCACCGTCGCGCCCGCGCACATCACGCAGGGCTCGAGGGTGACGACCAGCGTGCAGCCGCTCAGGCGCCACTCACCGCGTGCGCGGGCCGCGGCCCGCAGGGCCAGCACCTCGGCGTGCGCCGTGGGGTCGCCCGCCGCCTCGCGTTCGTTGTGCCCCGTCCCCAGGACCGCGCCCGCGGCGTCCAGGACGATCGCCCCCACCGGGACGTCGCCCGTGGCCAGGGCGAGCTCGGCCTCGGCTACCGCCGTCCACAGCGCGGCGTCGAGGACCCCGCGGTCGTCCACGTCACAGCCTCATGGCATCGAGGATGTCGCCGAACCCGGCCCGCTCGGCCACGACGGCGAGGACGTCGGCGGGAAGGACGCCGCTGCCGACGGACAGCGAGCGCAGCTCGTCGCCGTCCACGCCCAGGTCGGTGATCAGGTCGCCGTCGCCCACCGGTACCGGGTTGGGGCGCGCGCCCGCGCTCTCCGAGGGCTGCGGGGCGCCGAGGGCGCCCGCTTCGGAGAGGACCGAGGCCACGGGGTGGTCGTGGACCACACGGC
The DNA here is from genome assembly GCF_040613895.1 of Nocardiopsis sp. NPDC006198. Taxonomy (NCBI): domain Bacteria; kingdom Bacillati; phylum Actinomycetota; class Actinomycetes; order Streptosporangiales; family Nocardiopsidaceae; genus Nocardiopsis; species Nocardiopsis sp. NPDC006198. Next base: position 171,808 of record NZ_JBEXSY010000007.1, read on the forward strand.
CGTCCGAGAGGTACACGCGCGGCTCACCGCCGTCGTCCGAGGCGCGCACGACGGCGAACCACTCGTCGTCGGCTTCCACCAGAAGGAGCGCGCTGTCGCTGCCCCGCTCTGCGGCGAAGTCGAGCATCAGGTCGGTGACGTCGTCGATGACGTCCACGTCCCCGAGTTCGACCTCGGTTCCCCGCCATGTCTTCCCGTTGGGGGTGAAGACAGCTGCGAAGGTCGACACCGCGTGCTCTCCTGTTCTCCAGGGTGTTCTACCAGGGGTCCCTTACCCCATCCCGTCCAGGACACGCTGGAAGGACTGTGCGAATCCGAGGCGTTCGGACACGCTCGCCAGGACCTCGTCGGGGTACAGGTCGAGATCGCCCGCGAGGGCGCCGAGCTCCATCTCGTCCAGGCCGAGGTCGGCGACGATGGACAGGTCACCGGCGGGGAGCACCTGGTCGAGGTCGTCGTCGTCGGGGAGGTCGATGTCCAGGTAGTCGAGGACGTCCCTGGCGACCTGCCAGTCCACCGACGCGGTGACGTCGGAGAGGAAGAGGGAGACGTCCTCCCCGTAGACCCGCACGATGATGAAGAAGTCGTCGCCGACCGAGACCAGTCCGAGGGAGCCGCTGATGCTCGGTTGCTGGCGCAGTGCGTGGATCAGGCCCTTCAGGTCGTGCGTCAGCGTCACGGGGAGGAGGTCGACGTCCCAGTACTCCTCTTCCCTGTACGCGACCGCCGCGAAGTCACCCGAGTCGTCGTCACCATGATCGAGTACTGTCATCGTCACCCCAACCCGGCCGGTGTATCGGTGCGGACGAGGAAGAGCCGCGCCCGCGCGAGTGCAATGGTAACGATCACTCCCGCTCCGCCGTCTCCCTCGGTCCGTGTCAGTCCGGACCACGCTCTCATGAGAACGGGGCCCGCGCTGCCGCCCCGGCGGTTCCGCCGGGCCGCCCCGGGAGCGGACGGGCGCCCCCGCAGGTCCACCGCGTGACAGGCACGGCTCCGGGACGCCCTGTTCCGGGTGGTACGCGCGGTTAGACTCGGGCGGGCCCCCATCCCCAGCCACCGTCCCGTTATCCCAGCTCACCCGGAGAACGCCTTGGAAACCCTGGTCGTCGACCATCCCCTGGTCGCGCACAAACTGACCACCCTGCGCGACGTGCGGACCGACTCACCGACCTTCCGGCGCCTGACCGACGAGCTGGTGACCCTGCTCGCCTACGAGGCGACCCGCGACGTCCGAGTGACGGACGTCACCATCAGGACTCCTCTCGTGGAGACCACCGGAACACAGCTGACGCGTCCCACGCCCCTCGTGGTCCCGATCCTGCGCGCGGGTCTGGGCATGCTCGACGGGATGACCCGCCTGCTCCCGACCGCGGAGGTCGGCTTCCTGGGCATGGCCCGCGACGAGGACACGCTCCAGCCCGCGACCTACGCCGACCGGCTGCCGCAGGACCTGTCCGGCCGCCAGTGCTACGTGCTGGACCCGATGCTGGCCACCGGCGGCACCCTGGCCGCCGCGCTCAAGCTCCTGGTGGAGAGGGGGGCGGACCACGTCACCGCGATCTGCCTGCTCGCCGCCCCCGAGGGACTGGTCGCGGTGGAGCAGAAGCTGGCCGAGACCCTGGCGCCGGACCACGGTGCCACCCTGCGCGTGGTGACCGCCGCGGTGGACGAGCGCCTGGACGAGAACGGGTTCATCCTCCCGGGGCTGGGCGACGCGGGCGACCGCCTGTACGGCTGCGCCTGAGCCCTCCCCTCGGCCCCAGGAGCCTCAGCGCCCAACCGGATCACCGGTTGGGCGCTTTTTCGGCTCTTTTGAACACCGGACGAATGATCGACCGAAAATCGGGCATTGAACCCTGAGGCAGCCGCGTCAGACCAGGTGGCGCACCCCTCCGGACGCAAGCGCCGACACGGCTTGCATTAGCCGAATTCATTTCGAGATTGGAACGTAACAGATTAGAGTGATCATGGTTCCTGACCACCCATAACCGCGAAGGCCAGCCGGACCGAAACCACGCCGCACGGCCGGGGTCCGCCGGAGCGGAGGCCCCGTGTCCGCTTCCTGCGCGGCGTTCAGGCAACCCTCCGTCGACTACCCAAAGACCCCGACCGCACACGCTGCGCCATCAGCCCCCACGGCCCTCAAGGAGTGAGATGCCCGAGACCCCCTCCCCCTCGACCGACCGCGACCCCCGCTACGGCTCCGTCGTCGACCGACTGTCCGCGGAGTTCTCCGGCGTCCACCACGATTCCACCGTCACCCGTTGCGTCGACGCCGCCAGACACGGCGCCGAGGACGTCATGGGCCGGGCCACCCCCGATCTCGTCGAGCGGATCGCCCGGCAGCACCTCCAGGTGCTCGCCCTGGCCTTCGCCGAGCAGCACTAGGGATCCGCTCCGCACGAACCACGAGTTTCGGCCCGACCGTCACTCGCCTCCGGCCGGGGAACCAATCGGTCCCGGGGAAGTCCCTCCCTTCTCCGGACAAACCATCCCTAATGCCCTGACCTGCGAGGGGCTTCGACCGTATTCCGGTCGACCGAACACTGGTTCACCAACACCACCGGAACCGGACAGAGCCCGCAAGCGCGGTAGGCCGGACATACCGCCACGCCGAGGGTGCGCCCCAGGCTTTACGGGCATCATTGTCAATGGAACAATCACTGCTGGGTTGGTGGGTCAGGTGGATTCCAAGGGGAGTCAGTCGTGGCGAAGTTGAAGAAATGGGGCGGCTACGCTCTCATCGGTTTCGTGGCGTTTTATCTGCTCACGCAACCTGAAAGCGCCGCTGGTGTGATCCAGAGCGCGTTGGGCGGTCTGATGGGTGGCGCGGAGTCCATGTCCCGCTTCGTCAACGCACTGCTGCCGTAGTGGGGATGGACGGGTGCCATGCGGCTCGTAGCGTCGAGTAACAGCGCTCCGGCGTCGGTCAACCGCTACCTTCTGCCGCACGAGCAGGACGTCGTGACCATCCGTCGGCACCCCGCGGTCCTCATCGGACCGGTCGGGGCCGTCCTCGGTGCGTTGATCGTCGCCGGCATCATCAGCAACACCCAGATCGCGGACAGCGCCGCGGCTCTGGCGATCATCTGGTGGCTGTGGCTGCTGGTGTTGGTGTGGTTCGTCTGGCGGGTCGCGGAGTGGTCCGTGGACTACTTCGTCATCACGTCGGCGCGCCTCCTGCTGACCACGGGGCTGATCACCCGACAGGTCAACATGATGCCGCTGGGCAAGGTCACGGACATGAGGTTCGAGCGGACCCTGGTGGGCCGCTTCCTCGGCTACGGCACCTTCGTGATGGAGTCCGCCGGTCAGGACCAGGCCCTGAGCCGGATCTCCTTCATCCCGTACCCGGAACAGCTCTACCTGGAGGTCGTGGGGCTCATCTTCAAGGAGTGAGCCGCCGCAGGTCCCGACCACCGTCACGGGGCATCCGCCGAGGGCGGATGCCCTTCGTCGTGCTCCCGGCCCCCGCGCGCCGACCGCGGCCCCCGGAGGGCAGGGTCACCCCGCCCGATTCGCCCCTTGTTCACCTTCCGTTCACCTTGCCTCGGGGCCACACTTCCCTGCCCCCACACCGCGGCCACCTGCGCGTCGGCGGACCACCCACACCCCCCTGACATGGGAGGATGCCTGCAGGGGGAAGAACACCCCACAGATCCGCAACACGGCATCCCTACCCAGCGGGCTCGAACCTTCGCAAGCCAATCGAATTGACGCGAAGGTGAACATAGGGTTAACTCATAACATCTGATACGGAAACGAGGAGGGCCCATGGCGCGCTGGACAGACCGTGCACCACACCCCACTCGCTCCGCGACGCCCCGTCGGCGTATCCGCCCCGCGGCTGCGACCCGCCGTCTCTCCGGCCTTACGCCCGAGCCCGTGCACGTCCCGCAACCGCGCGAGGACGCCGACGCCATCGCGTCCGAATACCCGATCATGCACTGGGTGCTGGTCACCGACCACAACGGTCGGACCCGCCCGGAGGCCCGCTGGCTGTAGCCGCACGAGCGACCGTCGAGTGAGCCCTTCGCCACCGCGGCGAGTGCTCCGGAGTTCATGAAGAGCGAGTGTCGTGAAGGGGCCGCCCCTGCGGGGGCGGCCCCTTCACGCGTCCCGGAACCGGCCCCCGAACCGGACAACGCCACTCCGCCACTAAAACGGTTTGGCAATTAATCAGAATCCGGTCGACCGCATATAGGGCCCGAAGCGCCGACCGAGAGTGATCCCCGTCTCACCGAAAGCACACTTGACGCCAGGCAAAACGAGACGTACCGTCTTGCACATGAGGCTGTACATCTTCCTGTAGATCCGCGCCAGACGCCCGCGTCCGAGCACCGCCGCACCCGCTGCCCAGCGGCGACACCCCTGTCGCCCCTCCGGCACCGTGCGGCTCCGCCGGCGTCGCCGTACCGCGGTCGACCCAGGGAAGCCTCAGCGTTCCCGCTGTACCGGACCCCGTCTCGCCCGTGCGAGCCCTGTCCGAAACCAGCCGGCACGCGTGCTCCTCCGGCGATCCGCGGCCCCGTACCGCCAGACCGCACCGCAGCCCAGGAGGCGCGCACATGCACACCGCCGCACTTCGAGCACACTCCCAGCTCACCCTCGACGAGATCACCAAACGCTACGACGACCACACCGTCCTCGACCGTGTCACCCTGACCATCGGCCCGGGTGAACGCGTCGGAGTCATCGGGGACAACGGATCGGGCAAGAGCACCCTGCTGCGCCTGCTGGCGGGCGAGGAGCGCCCCGACAACGGGGACCTCACCGTCAGGGCGCCCGGCGGGATCGGCTACCTGCCCCAGACCCTGGAGGGGGTCGGCGTGCGGACCGGCACCGTGGCGGACGCGATCGACTCCGCGCTCGCCGACCTGCGGGACCTGGAGGCGCGGCTGCGCGTGGCCGAGGCCCGCCTCGGCTCCGCCACGGCCCGGGAGATGGACGGCTACGGCGACCTGCTCGCCGAGTTCGAGACACGGGGCGGCTACGACGCCGACGCGCGCGTCGACGCCGGGCTCCACGGCCTGGGCCTTCCCGGACTGGACCGCGAGCGCCCGCTGCGCACGCTCTCCGGAGGGGAGCGCTCACGTCTGGCCCTGGCCGCGATGCTGGCGGCCTCGCCCGAACTGCTCCTCCTGGACGAGCCCACCAACGACCTGGACGACCGCGCGGTCGCCTGGCTGGAGGACCGGCTCCGGAACCACAGGGGCACGGTGGTCGCCGTCACCCACGACCGCGCCTTCCTCGCCGGAGTCACCGACACCGTCCTGGAGGTCGACCACGACCTCCACCGGATCAACAGGTACGGCAACGGGTACTCCGGGTTCCTGGCCGCGAAGGCGGCGGCCCGGGCCCGGTGGATCCGGGAGTACCAGGACTGGAGGGCCGACCTGGCCAGGCAGAGGACGCTGGCGGACAACGGCGTCGCCGCGCTCCGGGCCATCCCGCGCAAGGTGGACAAGGCCGCGTTCGGGCACGGCGGGTTCAGGATGCGCAGTCGGGCGCACGGCTCCATGAGCCGTATCCGCAACGCCAAGGAGAGGCTGGAGAGGCTGGCCTCGGACCCGGTGGCGCCGCCTCCGGTCCCGCTCCGCATGACCGCCGAGTTCACCGGGGCCCCGCAAGGGGAGCCCGGCCCGGCGCCGGTCGCCGAACTGGAGCGGGTGCGGGTCGACCACCGGCTCGACGTCCCCGCACTGGAGCTGGCACCGGGTGAGCGCGTCCTGGTCACCGGCCCCAACGGGGCGGGGAAGTCGACCCTGCTCCGGGTCCTCGCCGGAGAGCTGGCCCCCGGCCCGGGGCGGGTCTCCGTCCCGGCGAGGGTCGGCTTCCTGAGGCAGGAGGACGGCGTGTCCCCCTCCCGGCGGACCGTGCTCCAGGCGTACGCGTCCGGCCGCCACGGCCCCGCCGAGGAGCACCGGGAGGAACTGGCCTCGCTCGGACTGTTCCGCCCCAAGGAGATGGACCAGGCGGTGGCGTCGCTCTCGGTCGGGCAGCGCCGCCGGATCGAGGTGGCCCGACTGGCGTCGGGGGTCCACGACCTCCTGCTGCTGGACGAGCCGACCAACCACCTCTCCCCCGGTCTCGTGGAAGAGCTGGAGGAGGCGTTGTCGCACTTCACCGGGGCTCTGGTGATCGTGACACACGACCGGACGATGCGCGGGAGGTTCGCCGGCCGCCACCTGGAGATGCGGGAGGGGATGATCGTCGGGGACTCCCGGTGAGACGGCCGTGACTCTTTGTCGACAAATCGGCTTGACCACAAATAGGCAAAGAGGCTGACCGATAAACGGGGCCCGTCGCGGGGCGGCGGGCCCCGCCCCTCCCGCATAGGCTGGCCCCATGCTCGACGGTACGGCCTCGACCCACGTGGTACGGCTCGTGCGGGACACCGCCCTGGCCGCCGGGGTACCCGAAGCCCTCGTGGCGGGGATACCCGGCACCGGCTCCCTCGCCGACGACCGCCTCCGCATCCCCCTGAGCAGCCTCGGACGCCTCTGGGACCTGCTCGCCCACACCCTCCCCGAAGGCACCGCCGGCCTGCGCGTCGCCGATGCGGCACCCCTGGGCACCATGCCCGCCTGGGACTACCTCCTCGTCAACGGCGCCACCCTGGCCGACGCCCTCACCGACAGCCTCCCCTACCACCGGGTCGTCACCGCCGCCGAGGAACACTTCGAGGTCCACGAATCCTCCGACGGCACCGTGGAGGTCGCCTACCGCACCACCGTCGGCGACCCCCGCACCTCCGCCGCCGTCCACGAGTACGTGCTCGCCTACTACCTGCGAAGATCCCGAGAGGCCACCGGCCGCGACCTCGTCCCCGCCCGCGTCGCCTTCAGCCATCCCGCGCCGCCCGACCACGGCGCACTGGTCCGCGCCTTCGGCACCGACCGCGTCGAGTTCGGCGCGGAGGCCGACACCATCGCCTTCCACGCCCGGGACGCCCGCGCCCCGCTCCCCGGCGGCGACCCCGGCCTCGCCGCCCTGCTGCGCCACCACGCCGAGATGATCCTGGCGACCGCACGGCCCCTCCCCGGCTGGCCCGACCTCTTCCACGCCGCGCTCGACGCCGAACTCGACCTCGGCACGCCCGCCCTGGACGCGGTCGCGGCCCGGCTCGCCCTGAGCGCCCGCACCCTCCAGCGCAGACTCTCCGAGCACGGCACCACGTGGCGCGCCGAGGTCGACCTCGCCCGCTACGAGCGGGCCCGCCGCCTCCTGGCCCAGGGCCTCACCGTCGACACCGTGGCAACCCTGCTCGGCTTCACCGACGACCGCGCGCTGCGCAAGGCGTTCCGGCGCTGGAGAGGCCACTCCCCCGGCGCCGAGCGCCGCGCGCTGGCGCGTACGGACCGGTCCGTGGCGTCCGAGGACCTGGGACAGGACCTCGCCCGGACCTAGTTTCGGGAGTGCCCGCCGGGAACCCCCGGCCCACCGGAACGAAGGTCCGTCATGAGCTTCTGCACCCGCGAGATCCACCTGGCCGCCCGCCCCGCCGGCGCCCCCGGCGCCGAGCACTTCACCCTCACCGAGGTCCGGCTCCCCGAGCTCGCCGAGGGCCAGGTCCTGGTCCGCAACACCTGGATGTCGGTCGATCCCTACATGCGCGGCCGTATGGACGACGCGCCCTCCTACATCCCGCCCTTCGAGCTCGGAAAGCCCCTGGAGGGCAGCGCGGTCGGCGAGGTGGTCGCCTCCCGCTCCGCCGACGTCCCGGTCGGCGCGACCGTCTCCCACTTCCTGGGCTGGCGCGAGCACTCCGTGGTCGACGCCGCCGGCGCCGTGGTCGTGGACACGTCCCGGCTGCCCGCCAGCACCTACCTGGGTCCGCTCGGCACCACCGGGCTGACCGCGTACCTGGCTCTCACCGACATCGCCCCGGTCCGCGAGGGCGACACCGTCTACGTCTCCGCGGCGGCCGGAGCCGTCGGCAGCGTCGCCGGACAGATCGCCCGCCGACTGGGCGCCGGCCGCGTCATCGGTTCGGCTGGAGGACCGGCCAAGACCGCGCTCCTGATGGAGGAGTTCGGCTACGACGCCGCCGTCGACCACCGCCTCGGCGACCTCCCCGGCCGCCTGGCCGCGGCCGCCCCCGAGGGGATCGACGTCTACCTGGACAGCGTCGGCGGGGACCACCTCCGGGCCGCCCTCGAGGCCATGAACCAGCGCGGCCGGGTGGCCCTGGTCGGCGCGGTCAGCGGTTACAACGACGCCGAGCCCGCCCCGGGCCCCGACCTGTACCGGGCCGCCACCAAGGAGCTGTCGCTGCGCGGCATGATCGTCGGCCACCACCTGGACCGCTTCCCCGAGTTCCTCGGCAAGGCCGTGCCGTGGCTGCTGGACGGCTCGCTGCGCACCCGGGAGACCGTCTACGAGGGCCTGGACCGCGCGCCCGAGGCACTGCGCGGCGTCCTGCAGGGCGCCAACACCGGCAAGATGCTCGTCCGCCTCTGACACCCCGACCGCCCCTCCCGAAGGGAGTCCCCGTCCATGCACGCCCTCGTCGTCTCCGCACACCCCCGCACCGCCTCGCTGACCGCCTCCACCGCGCTCCGGGTCCGCGACCGCCTCGCCTCCGCCGGATACACCGTCGACGTCCTCGACCTGTACCGGGAGGGGTTCGACCCGGCCCTGCGCCCCGAGGACGAACCCGACTGGGCGGACCCCGCCAAGGAGTACTCCGCCGAGGTCCGCGCGCACATGGGCCGCGTGACCGCCGCCGACCTGGTCGTGGTGGTGTTCCCCGTCTGGTGGTTCGGCCTGCCGGCGATGGCCAAGGGCTGGGTCGACCGCGTGTGGAACCGGGGGTTCGCCTACGAGCCCTCCACCCTGGAAGGGCGGCGGATGCTGTGGATCGGCCTGGCCGGAGGCTCCCGGGGCCATTTCGCGGCGCACGGCTTCGACACGTCACTGGACATCCAGCTGCGCGTGGGGATCTCCGAGTTCTGCGGGATCACCGGGGCCGCCGTGCACCTGGTGCACGACAGCCTGGGCTCACCCGACCTGGACGGCGTGGACGCGGCCGTGGACGCGACGGCCTATCCGGGCGCCATGTCGACGAACCGGCTGTAGTGGCCCTGGAAGGCCACGGTCACGTCCGCCGTGGGGCCGTTGCGGTGCTTGGCCACGATGATGTCGGCCTCGCCCGCCCGCGGCGACTCCTTGTCGTGCACGTCCTCGCGGTAGAGCAGGATGACCATGTCCGCATCCTGCTCGATGGAGTTGTGGACGCTGATGCCGTTCGCGACGAAGTTGTGGGTGCCCTCCACAGTGGCGTCGAACACCTCTCGTTCTCCCAGGGGTTCGATCTCCACGACCTCGTCCCAGAAAACGTCGTTCGTGGCCAGGAGTTCCAGGTCGCCGTCGTCGAGTACGGCGGCCACCTTGGACAGCCGCGTCCGGCTGGGGGCGGACTTCCACATCGCACTGCCGCAGAACTCCGTCTCCATGGCGGTGGAGAACTGCCTGTGCGTGATGCCCTTGGCGCCGATGGTCGTCCGCACCCTGTCCCACACCTGCACGGGGATCGTGTCCAGGTTGGTGTTGCTCCGTCGGCCCTCCATACCGGCCACGCACTCTGCGAGCCGCGCAGACCGAGCGCCGTGGCATCCGACGACCTCAGCGAAGCGACGCTGGTTGTCCATCCCATAGACGTCAAGGTTGTAGCAGACCCGGTAGCCGCTCTTACGCACCTTCTTGATCCGCGTCATGATGCCGAGCCTGGCGAGCAGTACAGCGATGCCGTCGACGAGGCGGCGGCTCGTGGTCGAGTAGTAGATGCGGGCCCGGCCGCCCTTCTGGTTCCAGTGCGCGCTGCCGTCCGTCGCCCACAGGTGCCGGAGGAACAGGCCGATCTGGCGATCGGAGAGGGAGTACACCCCCTCCGGAAGGAACTTCTCGTGGCTGCGCAGGCCGAACAACCCCAAGCCGTCCAGCCACGCGGCGATGGGGTTCCGCTTTCCGTGCGTCAGCCGGAAGGGAGCAGGGAGCCGGAGTGTCGTCGTCCGCGCGGAGGCATACTCGTCCCGTACCGCCGTGATGCCGAAGTGCCGGGCGGCCTCCTCCACCACTGCCAGGTTCGCCTCGTCGGTATTGGCGTAGCGAATCGGCTGGCGACGGACGAACGAACCGTCCCCGATGAGGTGGGCGAGCATGATGACCTCGGCCTCGGGCCACTCGGTCGTCCGGCCCGGCTCGGGAACGCTTCGAGCCACCGCGACCTTCTCTCCCACCACGAGGTTCTCCAGGGCGGCCCATCCGTCGAGGTTGAGGAAGGGGTGGTTGCCGGAGGCGACGACCTCCCTGCCGGAGGCCAGCCTCAACCGGAACACATCCTTGACCCCGCTGGAGAAGACATGGGTCATCGTCCTGGGCACCATGCGCAGCCGCTCGTCGAGCGACCACACCGGAATGTCGCGTTCGCCGCTCAGGTAGAGCTCCCCCATGGTCACCTCGGCACCGGTGTCGGCTCGCATCACACGCGATTCAGCGACGAGGCAGCCAGATTCGCGCAGGTCAGAGACCTGCGGACGCTTGTCGGTGCGCTGTTCGGGGCCACGGTTCAGCTGGGAGAGCGCCACGACGGGGACCTCGAGCTCCTTGGCCAGAAGCTTGAGGGACCGGGACATCTCCGAGACCTCCTGCTGGCGACTCTCCACGCGCCCCGGCGAACTCATCAGCTGGAGGTAGTCGACGATGACCAGCTTGAGGTCGTGCTGCTGTTTGAGCCTGCGGCACTTGGCCCGGATCTCCATCATCGACATGTTCGGCGAGTCGTCGATGAAGAGGGGCGCGTTGGCCACCTCGCCCATGCGCCTGGCCAGCCTGGCCCAGTCCTCGTCGGTCATCAGGCCGGAGCGCATCGTGTGCAGGGGTACCCGGGCCTCCGCCGACAGCAGGCGCATGACGATCTCGTTCCGGCCCATCTCCAGGCTGAAGAAGACCGAGGCCATGTCGTTCTTGATCGACGCCGCGCGCGCGAAATCCAGGGCCAGGGTCGATTTACCAACGGCCGGCCTGGCGGCGATGATGATCATCTGGCCGGGGTGGAGGCCGTTGGTGAGGGCGTCGAAGTCGGCGAAGCCGGTGGGCACGCCGGTCAGGGTGCCGTCGCGAGCCCCGATCGCCTCGATCTCGTCGAGGGCGCCGGGCATGATGTCGGCGAGGACCACGTAGTCCTCGCCGGTCCGCTTCTCGGCGACCTTGTAGATCTCCGCCTGGGCGTGGTCGACGAGGTCGTCCACCTCGCCGTCGCCGGCGTAGCCGATCTGGGCGATACGGGTGCCGACCTCGACGAGGCGGCGCAGGACCGCCCGGTCGGAGACGATCTTGGCGTAGTAGCCGGCGTTCGCGGCGGTCGGGATGGCCTCGGTGAGGGTGTGGAGGTAGAGGGCGCCGCCGACGCGGGTGGCCTCGCCGCGCTTGGTGAGCTCGGCGTTGACGGAGATGGCGTCGACCGGCTCGCCGCGGGAGAAGAGGTCGACGACGCTGTCGTAGATGATCTGGTGCGCGGGGCGGTAGAAGTCCGCGGAGCGGATGATCTCGACGACCTGGGTGATGGCGTCCTTGGAGAGGAGCATGCCGCCGAGCACGCTCTGTTCGGCCTGGATGTCGTGGGGTGGGGTGCGCTCGTATCCGCCTTCTTCAGGTGGCTGCTCAGCGACACTCACGAACGCTCTCCCCAGGACCGTACTCCGCCGGCCCGAACGGGCCGACCCCTCCAGGATGCCCCATCGCGACCGCTGGGGGCGCCGCGGACGGGACCTGTGGACGGAGCCATTACCACCATGTCCCGCCCCGCGCGGGGCATGGCGGGCACAGGTTGTGCACATCACCTGTGGATAACTTTGCCATGACCCTCGCATATAGGCTTTGATCTGCAAAAACACTGTGCGTAGGCGGGCCGTGCAAGATGCCTCACAGGGAGTGTTTCCACAGGTTATCCACAGGCATCCGGGCGGGTGTGGACAACTCCACACCCGACTAGAACGCCTGTCCGATACTGTGGCCTGGTCATGCCAAAACTGCTCTCGGCCGCCCCCTTCCGGCACCGCCACGACCGCGAGATCTTCGCCCTGGCGGTCCCCACGTTCTTCGCCCTCATCAGCGAACCCCTGTTCCTGCTCACCGACGCGGCGGTCGTCGGCACCCTGGGCACCCAGGCCCTGGGAGGGCTGGGCGTGGCCGGGCAGGTCCTCCTGACCCTGGTGGCCGTCTGCGTCTTCCTGGCGTACGGCACCACGGCGGCGGTCTCCCGCCGGTTCGGCGCCGGCGACGTCGCGGGCGGTATCCGCGACGGTGTGGACGGCCTGTGGCTCGCCGTCCTGCTGGGGGTCGCGGCCATCGCGATCGGCTGGCCGCTGGGGCCGCTGATGGTGGACCTGCTGGGCGCCTCGCCCGAGATCGCGCCCTACGCGCTGACCTATCTGAGGATCAGCCTGCTCAGCACGCCGTTCCTGCTGATCGTCATGGCGGGCACCGGTGTGCTCCGGGGGCTCCAGGACGCACGCACCCCGCTGCTGGTCGCGGTGGCCTCCTACGCCGGCAACGCGGTGCTGTGCGTGGTGTTCGTGCTGGTCATGGACTGGGGCATCGCGGGTTCGGCGTGGTCGACGGTGATCGCGCAGGGCGCGGGGGCGTTCTGGTACGTGGCGGCGATCTCCCGTTCCGCGCGGCGTGCGGGGGTCTCCCTCGCCCCGACCGCGGCGGGGCTGCGGGCCTCGGCCTCCGCGGGGTTCGCCCTGTTCCTGCGCAGCGTGTCGATGCGGGTGGTCGCGCTGGTGACCACCGCGGTGGCGGCGCGCCTGGGCGACGAGTCGATCGCCGCGCACCAGGTGAGCTACAACATCTGGGCCCTGCTGGTGTTCGCCATGGACGCGATCGCGATCGCCGGCCAGTCCATCGTGGGCCGGTACCTGGGCGCGGGGGACGTGCGGGGCACGAAGGAGGCCACCCGCCGCATGGTGGAGTGGGGCGTGATGCTGGGTGCGGTGTTCATGGTCCTGGTGTTCCTGGTGCTTCCGTGGGCCCCGGTCCCCTTCACGTCCGATGCCGAGGTGCGGGCCCTCATCATGGCCACGCTGGTGGTGGTCGCCCTCATGCAGCCGCTGAGCGGCGTGACCATGGTCCTGGACGGGGTGCTGATGGGGGCGGGCGACCAGCGCTACCTGGCGTGGGCGTCGCTGTGGACGATGGCGGCGTTCCTGCCGTGCGCCCTGGTGATCCCCCGCTTGGCGGAGGACTCGCTGTGGGGCCTGGTGGGGCTGTGGATCGCGTTCACGGTGTGGATCCTGGCGCGCGCCGTCACCCTGGGCGCCCGTGCGCGGGGGACCGCCTGGCTGGTCACCGGGGCGACGAGGCCCTGACAGGGGGCGCCGCCGCACGGGCGGGCGCCTGGAGGTCCGCGCCGGTCCCCGGCCCCGTCGTGCTCCCGTCGCCGGGCGGGTGCGTGGGGGCCGCTCGCCGGAGGGGGAAGCGGGAGCGTCGCGCCCGGGCCCCGTGGAGGCACGCCTCATGGTGGCGAGCCGCGGGCTCCCCCTTGTGAACCAGGGGACCACGGACCGTCGGGCCCCGTCCAGGGCGGACATGTCGACCTGTGGACAAGTCGCTCCGCCGTGTCGACCTGTGGACATGTCCCCTCCTCCGCTTGTCGACCTGGCGGGAAGACGATAGGCGGACGGGTCGACACCGCGCACGGCAGCGGGCCGCTTGCCTTCCCCTGTGCGTACCGGCCCGGCGCCCGCGCCGCCCGCCGGACGTGCCCCCGGCCGCTGCCGGCCCGCCGCAGCTCCCGCGCGGCGGTGCGGGCCCGCCGGGACGCGAAGGAGCCGCCCCGGGGGGTCGGGGCGGCTCTCCGGCGGGCATCGTGTCAGGTCCCTCGGGTCACGGGGACGCGTCGAGGTCGCCGACCGCCGGGCCGTGGTAGAACGGCACGGCCCGTTCGGCCTGCGGAACCCTCGGGTAGGTCGGCAGCTGCTCCAGGGTCAGCTCGGTTCCGGCGACCCGGCTCAGGTGGCTGAGCTGTTCGCGCATCCTGCTCGTCACGTCCTTGCGCAGCTGCGGGAGCATCGAGTAGAGCTGGTCCCCCGGGCAGCTCGTGGCGTTGTAGTCCCGGTGGCCGACGATGGCCTCCGACGGGTCCAGCTGATAGACCAGGCACAGCCACGCACAGGTGTCGACCAGCGACCCCATGAGCGCCTGGGTCGGGGTCTGCGAGGTGTACGTGCCCTCGTTCTCGATCCCGATGGTGTGGGAGTTGTGGTTGGCGGTGTGCGCGCCGACCACGTGCTTGCCGTCGCGGATCGCCTTGAGGGACAGGTCCCTGCCCTCCATGATGTGCCCGCCCCGGCTGATGGTGAGCTGCTGGCCGGTGTCGCTCCACCCGTTGCTGTCCATGTGGTAGCGCTGGATGGACCGGGACAGCGCGGCGGCGTGCTGTGTCGAGGTGTCGGACACGTTGCCCGTGGCGGTGTGGTGCACGACGATGTGGGTCGGCCCCTTGGACACCAGGTCGATCTTGTTCCTGGGCGCCCTGGCCTGCCAGTCGGCGCGCGTGTACACCTTGGGCATCGCGGCGGCGGAGGCCTGCCCCGCCGTCGAGATGCCCATCATCCCGCCGAGGAGCACGCCCCCTGCGGCGAGGGCGGTCCCGCGCAGGATCGTCCTGCGGTCCACCTGCGGGTGTCGGTCCGGATCGGTCGTTCTCTCTACGGCCATCGGTCGTCGTCCTCTCCGTGCGGGGCGCCGCGACGTGCGACACCAACACAGACAACACGATAGGTTACAAAGAGTAGTCAAAGGGTTGCTTTTGGTAATGAGGCGTGTCAGGAAAGCCCCACCCCGCGAGAGCACGACCGACCCGCCGGGACACGTCCCGACACGAAGCGGGCCCCGCCTCTCCGAGGAGAGGCGGGGCCCTGACGCGTCCGGTGCCTGGGATCAGGCGCCGACGACGTCCAGCTTGATCGTCGCGGAGACCTCGGGGTGCAGGCGGACCTGGACCTTGTGGCTTCCGACCGACTTGATCGGGGTCTTGACCTCGATCCGGCGCTTGTCCAGCTCGGGACCGCCGGTCGCCTTGACGGCGTCGACGATGTCCGCGGGCGTGACCGAACCGAACAGACGACCGCCCTCGCCGGCGCGCTGCTTGAGGCGCACGGTGAGCGCACCGACCTGGCCGGCGACCTGCCTGGCCTCGTCCAGGGTGCGGATGTCACGCGCGGAGCGCGCGCGCTGGATCAGGTCGATCTGCTTCTGACCGCCGCGTGTCCACCGGATGGCGAACCCGCGGGGCAGCAGGTAGTTGCGACCGTAACCGTTCTTCACCTCGACGACGTCGCCGGGGGCTCCGAGACCGTTGACCTCGTGGGTCAAAATCAGCTTCACGACAAAAACCTCCCTCGGATATCGCCGCTAGCGAGCGGTGCTGGTGTAGGGCAGCAGGGCCACCTCGCGCGCGTTCTTGATCGCGGTCGCGACGTCGCGCTGGTGCTGGGTGCAGTTGCCCGTGACGCGGCGGGCACGGATCTTGCCGCGCTCGGAGATGAACTTGCGGAGAAGCGTGGTGTCCTTGTAGTCGATGTAGGACTGCTTCTCCTGGCAGAAGAGGCAAACCTTCTTCTTGGGCTTGCGCGCTGCCGGCTTCGCCATCGTGGTGCTCCTTCGCAAGAGCCCCGGGGTCCTCCCGGGGATGGTCTGTGGATGGAAAGGTGACTCGGTGCCCTGGGGCACCGGGCCGTGTGCTGCGTGGTGCGGGGTGGAGCGCTAGAACGGGGGCTCGTCGGAGAAGCCTCCGCCGCCGCCACCGAACCCGCCGCCACCGCCGCCACCGTTGGTCGCCCACGGGTCGTCGGCCGGGGGGCCGCTGCGGCCTCCGCCGCCCTGCGCCCCGCCGAAGCCGCCGCCCTGGTTCCCGTAGCCGCCGCCACCCTGCTGGGGCTGGCCGCCGCCGAAACCGCCTCCGCCGCCGTTGCCGCCGCCGAAGCCGCCGCCACCCTGGCGCTGCGTCTTGGTCACCTTCGCGGTGGCGCTGCGCAGAGCCGGGCCGACCTCCTCGACGTCGATCTCGAAGACGGTCCGCTTCTCACCCTGCTGGGTCTCGTACGAGCGCTGCTTCAGCCGGCCCTGCACGATGACGCGCATGCCCCGCTGAAGGCTCTCTGCCACGTTCTCCGCGTACTGCCGCCAGACAGTGCAGGTGAGGAACATGGACTCGCCGTCCTTCCACTCCCCCGACTGCTTGTCGAAGGTGCGGGGCGTCGAGGCCACACGGAAGTTGGCGACCGCGGCTCCACTGGGCGTGAAGCGCAGCTCAGGGTCGTCGACGAGGTTGCCGACGAGCGTGATCTGGGTTTCGCCTGCCATGGATGGGCTCCGGTTCGAGGTAGTCGGTTCAGGCGGTTTCGCCTGCTCCCCCGATCATCCGCGCCGGTACTGACAGAACCGGGGCGGACGGAAGGGGGTGAGGGGTACGGGCAGGGCCGTCCTAGTGGACCTCGGGCCGGAGGACCTTGGTGCGGAGCACGGCCTCGGCGAGGCCGAGCTGGCGGTCGAGCTCCTTGACCGTGGCGGGCGTGGCCGTCAGGTCGATGACCGCGTAGATGCCCTCGGGGTTCTTGTCGATGTCGTAGGCGAGACGGCGCTTGCCCCAGATGTCGACCTTCTCGACCGAGCCGCCGTCGTTGCGCACGACGCCCAGGAAGTTCTCCAGCGACGGGGCGACGGTGCGCTCGTCGAGGTTCGGGTCGAGGATGACCATGATTTCGTAACGACGCATAGGCGTACGTTCCTCCTCTGGACTGTTGCGGCCATGGAATCTCCATGGCAGGAGGGCAGGAGTCCGCGAGCTGTTCCGCGCCGGGGTCGGCGGGCCTCGCACGGACTCTGAGCCATACAGCCCCCAAGGTTACCAGTCGCCGCGTACCACCGGTGATGGCTGTGGACGGCCGGACAAGCGAGGGGGCCGGCACGCGGAACCTCCGCGCACCGGCCCCCTCCGTCAGGCCTCCCGCCGTGGCGGGAGGGGGGTCACTCGTCCCGGCCGAGGACGATCATCCTGTTGTTCTCGTTGGAGCTGCTCCGGGGCCAGCCCAGGCCGCCGTCGTCATCGCTCGCGTCGTCGCCGGGCTCGCCCGGCGTGGTCTGCTCCTCGCACCAGGAGGGCGGGTTCGGACCGGTGCACTCCTCGGGGACCTCGGGGTTCCCCCCGTTCTGGCACTCCCAGTCGAACTGGTCGCACTCCGGCGGGGACTCGACGCCCTCGCAGTTGGGGTTCTCCGGGTCGATGGCCGCGGGGTCGCACTCCGGGAAGTCGGAGGGCTCGTCGGAGGGCTCCTCGCTCTCCTCCTCGGTGGGCTCCTCGCTCGGGCTCGGCGTGGGCAGGAAGCTCTGGTCCGCGCCGACGTAGGCGGGCGGCGGGAACTGCTCGACGGGCATGCCCTCCACGGCCGTCGTCATGAACTCCTTCCACACGTTGGCCGAGGTGGTGCCACCGAAGATCTCGTTCTCGGGCTGGCCCTCGAACTCCAGCGAGAGGTTGGCGTCCGCCCGGCTGAGTCCGACCGCCGCGACGAGCTGCGGCGTGTAGCCCACGAACCACGCGGAGACCGCCCCGCTGGAGGTACCGGTCTTGCCGGCGACCGGGCGCCCGTCGGGGAGCGCCGCGCTGCTGCCACCGCCCGCCTCGACCACCTGGGTCATGGCGTAGGTGACGTCGGCGGCGACCTCGGTGGAGACCACCTGGGTGCCCTGCTCGATCTCGTCCGCGTCGTCGGGCGCGACGACCGTGCCGTCGGCCATCCTCAGCTCGGTGACCATGTGCGCCGGCCGGTGGACGCCGCCCGCGGCGAAGGTGGCGTAGGCGGACGCCTGGTCGAGGGCGGTCACCTGGTGGGTGCCGAGCGCGACCAGCGGGCCCTGGGTGGAGGTCGTGATCTGGTCCTCGTCCACCCCGGCCGCGACCGCGGTCTCGTCCACCACCGCGGCGCCGAGCCGGGACGTCAGCTCCACGAAGGGGGTGTTGACCGAGTCCGCCGTGGCCCGGACGAGGTCGACGGGCCCGTAGCTGGTGCCCCCCGCGTTCTGCACCGGGCTCTGCAGCCCCGGGAAGTTCTGCGGCGAGTCGCCGTCGAACATGCTCCGGAGGCTGATGTCGTTGCTGAGCGCGGTGGCGAGCACGTAGGGCTTGTAGGAGGATCCGGCCTGCGTGCGGTGCTGCAGCGAGTTGTTGACGACCTCGGACACGGCCGGGCCGCCGTGGAAGGCGAGGATCTCGCCCGTGGCGGGGTCGACCGCCGTGAGGCCCTTCATGGTGTCGTCGGGGGTGCCGGGGAGGACGTCGAAGGCGCCGGTCGCGGCGTCCATGAGCGCGGGGTCGAGGGAGGTCTCGACGACCAGGCCCTGGGTGGCGATCGTCGCGTCGGTGATGCCCGAGCCCGCGTAGCGCTCGGTGATCTCCTGGATGACCGCGTTGCGCACGTAGCCGAACTTGGGGTCGACGTCGGCCTCGGCGGTGGGGTCGTAGGGGATCCGCTCGGGGATCTCCAGTGCCTCGGCCTCCTCGCGCGGCAGGCCGCGGCCGCTGCCCTCCTCGTGCATGAGGGCGAGCTGCTCCTGGATGTAGGGCCAGCGCTCCTCGTTGAGGTACGTCGTGGTCCAGTCGCCCATCTCGTTGGCCTCGAAGTTGCTGGGCATCTGGATGATGACGCCCAGGAAGGCGCCCTCCTCCGAGTTCAGCTCCGACACGCTCTTGTCGAAGTAGGCCTGGGAGGCCATCTCGATGCCCGAGGCGCCGCGGCCGAAGTAGATCGTGTTGAGGTAGGCCTCGAGGATCTCCTCGTGCTCCATCTGCTGGCCGAGCTTGATGGCGATGAAGATCTCGCGGATCTTGCGGACGATGCGGTCGTCCTGCTCGAGGTCGCTGTAGTAGTTGCGGGCCATCTGCTGGGTAATGGTGGAGCCGCCGCCGGCCTCGCCGCGGGAGAGGATGGCTCGCCCGATGCCGCTGATGCTGATGCCGGGGTCCTGGAAGAAGGTGCGCTGCTCGGCGGCGAGCACGCCGTCGATCACCTCGGGCGGGATGTCCTCGTAGTTGACCTCGACGCGCCGGACCTCGCCCGTGGTGACCGCGACCTCGGGGTTCTCGTCCCCCTGGGGCGCCCACATGATCTGGGTGGCCGACATCGTGTTCTCGGCCTTGGTCTCGAGCTCGTCCCTGTCGGGGGCCTGGGCGTACAGGACCGCGAAGGCGCCCACGCCGCCGATGACCATCAGGCCGAAGGCCGCGAGCGCGGGCTTCCACGCCTTGGCGAAGAAGCGCTTGTACCAGGGGCGGTCGTCCGGCTCCTCGTCGCGGGACCGGCGGCGTCCGCCCGGCATGACGATGTTCCGCATGCCGATCTTCACCTGGAACACGCTGCTCACCAGCGTCCTGGTGCTCATCGCGTTCCCGGTCCTGAC